>CAJQQJ010000344.1 GCA_905480445.1 uncultured Alphaproteobacteria bacterium
AAAACCCAGAAATGGGGCGTGAAACCATGCCAAATTGGCTATATCCAACCCTAAAAGTTGCAAATAACTGATCCTACTGGAAATCCATCGCTAATTCGGTAATGTCAGACGGGAAAATAGGCCTTATACTGAGGTCTCAGCAAATAATCTGTTTGCCCCTCTAGGGATGTTTCTTCAACCCTAACAACACCGTCATCATCTCCTTCCAATAAAGGATTGTAACCTTTCTTATCGCCCTTACCGCCAGCAATGATCGCAAATGGAACATCTGGTACTGGCAAGCTTGAGGCATCGATTGTTCTTGTTTCTAAACCTGCCTTCCCCATGATCGTACCGAAGAGCGAATACTTCTGGAGATAGTCGCTAATGGCCGCACCTTGGTTTGGTGGCGCAATCATTACAACGGATCTCAATTTTGTTTTCGATCGCCATCCTTGCTCCATTTCGATCATTTTTCGAGTGACAAGACCACCCAGAGAATGAGTAACGATAACGAGTTCTTGGACTTCCCAGGCTTCTATGACCTGCCCAACTTGTCGTGCGTGATCTTCCAAAGATAGCCTAGTGCTGGGATATTGAACCGCTTCGACATCAAACCCTTGGTCCTCAAGACCTTCCTTAAGACCATTCATCGATTGGCGGGAACGACCTAGCCCATGAATCAATAGAATACGAAGGGGTGTTTCTGAGCTTTTGCCAATCTGTTCTTTATTAGCCAGCCAGGCAGCATTCATTTCAGACCGGCTGCCCCAGGCGACCCTGACGTCATCATCATCAAGCAATCGGTAATGATCGGACAAAATGGACTTTTGAATCCGCCAACCGCCCAACACTTTTTGATCCGTCCAAAGCTGCTTTCCGCCGAATGTTTTAACCGGGAGATTTACTTTTTCAGCGGAAGCCGACCCGACAACCAACAGTGACAAAATGATGAATAGAGGCGTTAAGAATTTCACTGTTTTCATCGCAGCATTCTCAGCCAAACAAAGAAATTCAGCAAACTGGCGAGTGATCCGGCAACATAAGTTAACGCAGCCGCAGTCAGTAACTGTCGCGCTGCGGCCTCATCCCTGGGCGAGATGTACCCGCCGTTTACTAAGATCGGCATGGCTTTACGAAAACTTGCGTCCCATTCAACGGGCAAAGTGACGAGGTGGAAAATCACCGTGCTGCCCAAGATGCAAATTCCGCCTACGATCTGAAGTGCCATCAAATGAGGAGCCTTCGTCAATATACCAACAATGGGGGCGCCAAATATCACAAAACTGCCTAGTTTTTGCAGCAGTGGCACCACGTAGGCCATTCTTGTTCTGAGCTCAAAAAGAGGATGCTTTTCTGCGTGCTGGATAGCATGCCCAAATTCATGTGCCGCCGTCACGACAGCAGAGAGACTCCTGGCATTGAAAAGCTCTGGCGTAAGGCGAATAGTTTTTTCCGCCGGATCATAGTGATTGGACTGATCTTGTGCTTCTACCTTCAGGCCATTGGCTTGAAACTTGTCAATCAGGTGCGTAACAAACTCGCCAGCCGTTCCTGGGAAATCAGGTCTTTCTTCACCATGACGTGCCATAACCCTTTTGATCCAAAAGGACGGCCCATAAATGACGCCAAACAGAAGTGCTAAAAGAACAATAAAAATCATGGAATGATATGTAGCGATGGTTCCAGGATCTTAAAGGCTTTTTTGCACTAGAATTGAATCAACTGCTGGTCATTGACTGCATAGAGAACGCATTTTCCACGCCGTGAAAGATTTCTAACCGACGCTTGGCAAGCTTTGAGAGCCGACTTCTCTGCTAGGTTTTGGTCAAGGTGAGCAACTGACCAAGC
The DNA here is from genome assembly GCA_905480445.1 of uncultured Alphaproteobacteria bacterium. Classification (GTDB taxonomy): domain Bacteria; phylum Pseudomonadota; class Alphaproteobacteria; order UBA7985; family CAJQQZ01; genus CAJQQZ01. The sequence goes on from CAJQQJ010000344.1 coordinate 1,831, forward strand.
CCAAGTGAACTTGTTTCGCGGCCCAAGTTCCTTAGCAACTGCAAAGGCGCGATGGTCAGACAAAGACTGATATTTCCTAAAATCAGCCTCGAACGGCAGCGCTGTTTTCCCTGACATCCTTTGGGCTTGATCTCGCATCTCTGTTTGCGAAGGCGCTTGTTGACCTGGCGCTGTCAAAACTCTGCTTTCCGGAAGTTGCTGTGTCTGGTCGCAAGCCGTCAACAGAACACAGAACACGAAACAAATTTCACGGGAATGACGAACCATAGTGCCCTGCAACTTGGTGGATTAATCAGTGTTGCTGCTATAGCAGATATGAAATCAAAATGTTATTATGTCTAACTAGGTTTGTTGACACACAGGAGCACCAACCAAGCAATGTTTTCTCGTTGTAAGTTCTCTATCTCAATTTTGGGCCTTTTGGTTGTGCTGAGTTCTTGTTCCAGGCCAATGAGCGAGCCTTTGGTAAGGTCTCAACCGAGTGATCATCAGAAGTATTTAGCACAATGTGCAAACCTGAAACAACGTTTGGCCGTTAACCGACAACAACAATGGATAGCCTATTCAAGACCTGCTGGAACAATATCTGGTGTTAGTGGTCAAGCTATCAACGCAGCTAATGGCGCCAGTGAACTCAGCCGGCAAAGAGAAGAACTGCTTTTTGTCTACCGCAAGAATTGCCAGCCTAGTTCTCTCGGCAACAGCTACACACTTTGAAACGACTCCATTCTCCAGGGTGATCACGACAGTTTGACAGCTCAGAAGAGCTTTTGATTTGACTGTCGCCACCAAAGCTGGAAAAGGAAGCTATGTTTTTGAGACTCCTAAATACTCGCCATAAAATGACTCGTTTTTTTGTTCAGCTTGTCGCCGTCTTTTCTTTGTTGACGTTTGTCGTAAGTGCGACCCATGCCACGACAGTGGCCGACGAAAACGAAGCAGTCGCGCCGACGTTCGATCCCGTCGTTGTGCAATCAATTGAGACAGTTATTAAAGGTTGGGCGGCCTCCGCAGCAAAGCCCGGTGAAATCTTTGAACGCAACGCCAAAGATGTTTTGAAGTTCTACAAATCTCGCGACTATGCCCCTCTTTGGTTTGAAACAAAGACTTGGAGCGAAAAATCGAACCAACTGCTCACTGTCATTGAAAACTCAGCAAGTGAAGGTCTAAATCCGGATCATTATCTGCCTGAAAAACTTAGAGATGGTTTCCAGGAAGACACCGACCTACAGCCGGTCATGATAGCAGTATTGGATATTTTACAGACCGCTGCGTTAATGCATTACGCCATTGACGTGAGCGAAGGTCGCTACGCTGATGTTCGAGAGATTAAGTCGAGAGAACTGCTTGCAACAGGGCTAGCGACAGAGGATTTTGGCGATTGGCTAGGATCGCTCCCTCCTAGTAAGGCAGCCTATCAACAGCTCAAAAGCTATCTGCCGATCTATCAGTCATTAGCAAAGGCTGGCGACTGGCCTCAGTTTACCATCGACAAGTCAATCCGTCCGAAATCGAAGTCGAAAAAAATTGCTATCATCAGAGAGCAGCTCTATCGATTGGGTGATTGGGATGCAGAGACCAGTGTAGCGACACGGCTGCCTCACGGTATCCAATTGAGCAATGATGCAACGATCAACGACCCCAATTATTATGATCAAGAGCTCGTTCGTGCTGTAATGATCTTCCAAGCCCGCCATGGGCTTGCTGTTGACGGCATCATTGGTCGCCAAACCGCTATTCATCTAAATATGGCGCCCAAATTCCGCCTCAAACAAATAAGGGCCAACCTTGAACGCTTGAGATGGCAAAAGAACGAAGATGCTGAACGTTACGTCCACGTCAACATTGCTGCTTTTTGGCTTAAGGCCTATGAGAATGGTCAACAAGTTCTAGAGATGCCTGTTGTTGTGGGCCGAGACGAAAGACCAACGCCCGTACTCAACGATAAAATCATAAATTTGAAATTCAGCCCAGACTGGACCATTCCACCTACAATCATTGAAAAAGACTACATACCGAAGTTGCAGGAAAACCCCTTTTATTTTGAGGAGCTGGGCTGGCCTGTTAAACATTATGGCGAAAGTACGCCAGGATACCTAATTGATTGGTACTCCGTAGCCCCTAAGTCCCTGTCCGTTGTTCAACCTCCGGGACCCCGTGCACCGCTTGGTGGTGTCCGTTTCAGTTTAACGAACGACCAATTTATTTATCTGCATGACACTCCTGGTAAAGGCGTGTTCAAGAAGAATTTTCGAGCGGTAAGCTCTGGCTGTGTCCGCGTTGGCGATGCTCCTGCACTCGCGCAATACCTTCTCAAACAAGAAGGTTGGTCGAAAGAAAAGATCTCTTCTGCTATGACTTCTGGGGATACCAGATATAAGCCTTTGAGGGAGCCTGTCGCTGTATCATTATCTTACTTAACGGCTTGGATTGACGATTCGGGCATGTTACAGTTTAGATCCGATGTTTATCTCCTCGATGAGGCACTAATTGATCGAATGGGCTAAACT
>CAJQQJ010000345.1 GCA_905480445.1 uncultured Alphaproteobacteria bacterium
TCAAGCGCATGAAGTGCTGGATGATCAAGATCGCTGGTGGTCACAAAAAGTTCGGGTTGGCTGACGAAAGGTTTCTGCATGACAAAAGTTACCAAATATTCCAGCCTATGGGAATCCTCTAGTTATGCTGAGGTCTCACCAATTGTAGGCAATCAGTTCGCGCGCCACCAGTCGATAGTTGAAACCAACTGGATTGGCGGCCGCGACATGACCAATGTTTTTGAAGCCTGAGCGTACAAAGGCAAGCTTGGTTCGACTAAGGTGGAACCCCTGGCTGACTAAAAGCAATGAATCCCATTGCTTTATTCTTGCGAGTTTAATGACATTCTTGGCCGTTAGAAAAGTTGAGTCCCCCAGTCCATCTTCGATGATTTTCTTGTCTGGAACCTGAAAATGTCGAAGGCGGTTAGCCATCGCGTGAACTTCATTGCCATTTTGATTGTCTTGTCCACTGACTACCAGGAAGGCTGCCGGAAACTCGTTAAACAGATCAGCCGCTTTTTGAAGCCGCTGTTCTAAATAGCGATTGACTAACCCATCCTTGGTTAAAGGCGCCCCAAGCACAACAATAGCATCTGGCTGAAAACGCCGATCCCAATTGCCATCCCATAAAATAAAGCCCAAAAGGGCCAGTTGGAGAACCAAGAAGGCCAGAATTCCCCTAAAAATCCAACGAAACATTGACGAAAAACTCAAATCATCTCAATAGAGCCTTCTTTGTTTTCAGAGACTTACCGCGAAAACAAAAACTGCTACGATAGCAACTAATTGTGCAGGCGCTTCGCTCGCCACTTGTTTCAAGTTCTTCGCGAAACGCCTTAGGCCATCAGTCGACGGCAAAGGTGATCAAAATATGACGGAACACAGACGATTTTCAGATTCACGATTGGTTGTGGCCAGTCACAATCTCGGGAAGGTCAGGGAAATCGGAGAGCTCCTGGCTCAGTTTTCGATCGATGTTGTTTCTGCAGGTGATCTCGATCTACCAGAACCGGAAGAAACTGGCCTGACGTTCGAAGCCAATGCTGAATTGAAAGCCTTAGCTGCGGCCACGACTGCTAACCTACCTGCGCTTGCTGATGATTCCGGTTTGTCTGTTGTCGCGTTGAATGGCGATCCCGGAATTTACTCTGCACGTTGGGGAGGCCCCGGCAAAGACTTTAACTTGGCCATGAAGCGGGCACACGAAAAACTATCGTCACTGGATAGTACAGACCGTTCAGCTGAATTTGTCTGCGTTTTGACCTTGGCTTGGCCAGATGGGCATGTGGAAACCTTCAGAGGAACAGTACAGGGCGACATTGTTTGGCCGCCAAAAGGTGACAGAGGCTTTGGCTATGATCCAATCTTCCAAGCCAAAGGCATGCAGAGAACTTTCGCAGAAATCGACCCCGCAGAAAAGCACGCCATGAGCCACCGCGCAGACGCCTTCAACCAACTAGTCGACGCTTGTTTTGGTTGAGAACGCTGAACCGCTAGGCCTTTACGTTCACTGGCCCTTTTGTTTGTCCAAGTGCCCTTACTGTGATTTCAACGCACATCTTCTCGATCCGAACTTGGATGAAGCGCGCTGGCTTACGGCCTATCTCACTGAGCTGAGCCATTTTGCAGAACAGACCAGTGACCGTAGAGTTTCCTCGCTATTCTTCGGCGGCGGTACTCCATCGCTTATGCCGCCAAAGATCATGGCAGCAATCGTCGACAAGATTGAACAGCTATGGGGCTTTTCGGCGACAGCAGAGCTTTCCATGGAAGCCAACCCTACCTCTGTTGAAGCCGATAAATTCAAGGCCTTTCAAGCGGCTGGTATCAATCGCTTGTCTTTGGGTATTCAGTCTTTCGACGACGAAGCATTGAAACTCTTAGGCAGACAACATGATGCAAAGCAGGCTCTCGACGCTATTGCTTTGGCGCGCGCCACCTTTCCCCGCGCTTCTTTCGATCTGATATACGCTAGGCCGGATAGTAATTTAGAGCTTTGGGAAAAAGAGTTGAGTTTCGCGTTATCATTGGAACCAAGCCATCTCTCTCTTTATCAACTAACCATTGAGCCAGGCACGGTCTACCAAGCCGCTGTTCGCCGTGGTGACTTCTTACCTCTGGATGATGATCAAGCAACCAGCCAGTTTGAGCTTACTCAAGAGATGACAGCCAGCGCCGGACTGCCCGCTTACGAAATTTCCAACCATGCCAAACCCGGCGAAGAGTGCCTGCATAACCTTATCTATTGGCGCTACCAGGATTATTTGGGAGTTGGGCCCGGTGCCCACGGACGCTTCACCCTAAACGGAAAGAAACTGGCTACCCGACAACACCGTGCCCCGTCAGTTTGGCTGGACCGCGTTAATGAAGTTGGTCACGCAACTGTTGATCAAGAACAGCTTTCAGAGGAGGCCATGGTTGCTGAGTTCTGCATGATGGGCTTGCGCCTTTCGGAAGGCATCGATCTGCATCTCATTCAAAACCGGTGGCCGGAAGCTTACAAAGAGAGCATCACTGATGCCAAAGTCACTTGGCTCGAAGAGATCGGCTGTCTTGTTCGCCAAAACAGCCGCTTGAAAGCAACAGACTATGGTCGGCAAAGGCTCGACTCTGTGTTAGGCTCACTCCTATCATGAACACAACGACCGAACAGCTATCAGAGCCGGGCCTCTACCTTGTCCCCACCCCTATAGGTAATCTAGGGGATATCACGTTGAGAGCTCTGAAAGCTTTGGAAGGTGCCTCAGAGATTCTGTGTGAAGACAC
>CAJQQJ010000346.1 GCA_905480445.1 uncultured Alphaproteobacteria bacterium
CGACCGTGCCCAGGGTCTCAAGATGAAGGTTTTGGCTTATGATCCCTTTCTGTCACAAGAACGGGCGGACATGCTTGGTGTCACCAAAGTTGAACTGGATGAACTCTTTCCAGCCGCTGACTTCATCACCTTGCATGTGCCTCTGACGGATAAAACAAGAGGCATCATTTCTGCCGAGGCCATCGCTAAGATGAAAGACGGCGTTCGGGTCATCAACTGCGCGCGCGGTGGCTTGGTTGACGAGGCCGCGCTGGCGGAGGCCCTGAAAGCTGGCAAAGTTGCCGGTGCCGGTTTTGATGTCTTTGAGACAGAACCTGCCACTGACAGTCCTTTGTTCAACTTGCCTAATGTCGTCTGCACCCCACACTTGGGCGCGGCAACGAAGGAGGCGCAGGAAAACGTGGCGCTGCAAGTCGCAGAACAGATGTCGGATTACTTGCTCAACGGCGCGGTCACCAATGCGATCAACATGCCGTCTATCACGGCAGAGGAGGCACCAATTTTGTCGCCCTTCGTGAAGCTGGCCGGTTATCTCGGTGCCTTTGTTGGCCAGATGACAGACGATCCAATCAAGGCGATCAACCTGACTTATGATGGCGCAGTGGCCGACATGAACACGCGCGCACTCAATTCCTCTGCGGTGGCAGGCGTGATTGCCGCTCAGCTGCCGGACGTTAACATGGTGTCGGCTCCCGTTGTGGCGGAGGAACGTGGGATTAAGGTCTCAACCACCACACAGTCTCGCTCTGGCGTTTTTGAGTCCTACATCAAGCTGACGGTGGTCACTGACAAGGCCGAACGTTCAATTGCGGGTACGGTCTTCTCAGACGGCAAACCACGCTTCATCCAGATCAAAGGCATCAACATGGACGCCGAGATTGGCAGCCACATGCTCTACACGACGAACGAAGACGTGCCGGGTATCATTGGTGCTTTGGGCTCAATTCTGGGTGCAGCGAAGGTCAACATCGCCAACTTCCACCTGGGCCGCAAAGATGAGGGCGGAGAGGCGATTGCTTTGCTCTTCGTTGATCAAGCGGTTGACGCTGCAACTGTACAGGAGCTACAAAACACCGGGCTTTTCCAGCAGGTTAAGCCGCTGGTCTTTGATGTTTAGGAAGCTTTGGTAGCTTTCCGACTTTCCCGGGCAAACGAAGAGCGACCCGGGATCTTTTCCCAGTCGGAGCACAATTGAACAGAGACCCCGGATATGGTTTGCACCATTCCGGGGAATGTCGCTCAGGTTAGCTTGTTTTCAACTGCGCTTAAGCAGCAGCAATAACACCAATCTCAACGGTGAATGCAGGTGTTGCAAGACGTGGAGACTCAACGCATGCGCGGCAAGGTGCGTTACCTTCAGGAACCCAAGCATCCCAAACGGCATTCATCTCTGCGAAGTCATCCATAGAGCAGAGCCAGATCGTTGCAGACAGGATCTTTGATTTGTCGCTGCCGGCTTCTGCAAGCAGGCTGTCGATGGCGTCCAAGATGTCTTGCGTTTGCGCGGCAACGGACTGGCCACCAGTGTTCTGACCGACCTGACCGGCGAGGTAGACTGTGTCACCGTGGACAACGGATTGGCTCATGCGTTGGTTCGTGTGGCGGCGTGTAACGTTTGACATGGGATCTGTTCCTTAAGTGTTAGAATTATGCTTGGCAGTGCTTCTATCTGAAAGTCAAAAAATGGGGAAGCCTTAAGGCAATCTACACTCGAAGCAATACCGTCCGCTTGGGCCCAACTTGCCAGAAATGCTTAAACTCAATAGACTGGATCTAGATTGGGAGGATAGCTTCATGCGTTTCGTCACTGGTTTTTTTGGCTTGTTCGTTCTTTCGGGAATTTTGTTTCTCGGGCAACCTCATACCTCTCTGGCTGCGACCGATAAAGATCATCCCACCTGTCAAAAGACAACTGAAAGGGTTTTACAACCCTTTTTAGACCGGGTTGAAAAGGCCCAGTTAGGGCGCGAGCATCACGCAGAACAGACAGCCATTACCGCAAAGAAATCCCAGGACTTCATAGCCAAACTGAAAGGCTCACGGGCTGTTTTTGATGCCAAGCGTGTTGCCGATCTTGAAAGCCATGACAATCGTATCGAGGCGGCTAAGTTGGCCATCTCTGATATTGCCGCCGCTGTCAGTAAACGCTTAGCCCAGCTACATGAGCAGTTGAGAAAGGCGATCAAAAGCGATGACACAACCACCGTGCAATCTCTACGCAAATCAATTGCCGACCTCAGCGCTAAACAGGCCGCTGGGGAGGTCACCGGCTATGCGCCGAAACTGGGTTACTCGAGCAGCACTAAGGGTTGGCGCGACTTCATTGCGAAAGAAAGTGCGGCCCGTGCGAAGACGGTTGCAGAACATGCTGCCGGAAAGGTTCCTATTTATTTAGGGTTCTTGGGTTATTCGATTTCTTGGAATGGGGTAACGGATACCATTGCAGCTGAGCAAGTGAAGCTGGCTGATACAAAGGCTCGTAAAAATGCCTATTACTTGCCTTCATTAGGGTACAGTCTCGACGGTGAAGGGATAGATAAGGAACTGCAGGGTCGAAAAGATGCTCTTAGCGATGCACGCGCGCGAATAGCGGCAGGTACCTTCGACCTCTATGTCCCGACACTGGGGTACGGGTCAAACCGCAATAAGGTCCAGGCTCTTGTCGACAAAGCAAAAGCAGACCTCAACGAAGTTAAACAAGGGTGGGGCAATGGTCGTTACGCAAAGTACAATAACGCAATTGGTTACTCGATTGGTAAAGGCGACATAGACGAGCGGATCGCGGAACTCAAAAACGATTTGGCGCTCTACCGGAACTCAGGTGATGAGGCGGCGGCCTATGTGCCAGAACTGGGGTATACCAGCACTGGCAGGGCGCTAAAAGAAGCCATGGCCGCGGCCGATAAAGCGGAAGACAAGGCTTACTATTCCGAGCGATACGGGCATTGGCGACGGGCCCGCCAAGGCGAGATCGACAAAAAGAACGCGGCCATAACCAAATGGCTCGGCGTTTTGAAAAAGCACCAAGAAATCTGGCAAGCAGATATAGATGCACGAGAAGAAGACATCGCTGGTCGCCTGGCCCGCGCCCTGGCAGAGACCCCATGTGGAGGATCCGGCAAGGGAAGCGCTTTGATTGATCGCCATGGTGGCGTCCTTGGGCGGCTATCAGAAAGTGATCTGGAACGCAGCTGTCGTGAAACGGCTTACGATGATTGGGTCTTTGTATCACCCTCGGGACAAACCTATGGCTCTCACCGGGATGCTCTACTAGCCTCGCTGGCCGATACGGGAGTGGGCGACGGCAGGCCTTTTGGAACGCCAACGGCACAGAGCCTTAGTGCCGCGGAAAAAATACTCGACCTCAAGAGTGACCTTGATTGGTTGGTCGGCTTGAAAGATGGTGCTGAGTTTGGCTTCAATCGTGTGGCTTTGACCCAGGCGCAGTTGGCGCTGTCTCGTTTGCAACGTCAGATGAAAGAGCTGTCGTCCCTGCCAGGGCTTGGCAAAGGAGCCAAGTTCAAACAAGCCCGCAACAAGCTGGTGCGCGACTTCACTAAAACACTGAATGAGGTTATCGAGGCCAACGGCTATTTCTCCAGCGCCAGTTTCGCCTCTGCGATTGAGGCCTTCGAGAAGGGACCACTCAAGGGTGGTCTAAGGCGCAACAAAGAAGCCCGCGCGGCCTTGTCGAAGCTGACTGAAATGCGCGCTGCTGCCACAAGTCTGAACAGTCTACATTTGCCCAAGTGGGCGAACATGGCGGCTGACTTTGGCAAAGTGTCCAGGGCCAATCTGGATGCAGCCGGAGAAATCATCGACATGACCCGCAAGGCCGAGTTCGGCAGTGCAATCAAGGGCATGGGACCTTTCGATAGGTTCGTTCTAGCGGCAACAGTTGCCGCAGCTGCTGCAGAAATGGCAGACTTGCATGCCAACGGTAAGGCGCTCAGTGATGCGGCTGCGAGAGCCGGGATTAACATGGTCGTCGAGCTGGCAATTGGTGGCATTCCTTTGACCGCTGCTGCTCATGCCGCCTCACTCATCGTGTTTGAAACCGCAAGTCGTGTGACAGGGGATGACACGTACCGGCAGGTCAATGTCGAACAAGCCGCGAAGGACATGGCGCAAGCAGCGCTGGACCAAGTAGCCGCCGCTGGCGCTTGGGCCGGATCCTCCTCACCACAATGGTGGGACGGTGAGAAAACGGAAGAAGAACTGCTGGCCAACGTCGACCGCAACCAGGCTGAACAGGCCCTGGCAAAAGCAGAAGCCGACTTGGCCCTCACTCGTCCCGGTTCAAAAGAAGCCCACCGCCTACTACGCATCCGCCGCGCTCTACGGCGGCTATTAAGGGCGCAAGAAGGTCTGGATTGTAGCGGATTTTAGAAGCAGGAACTTCGCTACAACTAACGTCGTTTCCAGATGTCCAGGAACAGGGCTGCGGCGATCACTAGGTCGATCAGGATGAACAGTGCCAAGAACCAGAACAACAATCCGCCTGCTGGCAGGTTGGCATAGGCGGCGATCAGGCCGATGAGGGTGACGATCAAAGCCAGGCAAGCGAGTTTGCGCCAGCCGCGTAGGAGACCGAGGCCTAACAGGGCGTAGATCACGCCGAAGATAGCGATGGTCAGGAACGTTAGTCCAGTGACGAGGAAAGCAACAATGTGCAGCACGCCGGTGAGGACAAGCAGCTTGGCAGCGAGGTCATAAGCGGAGGTGGGTTTGTTGAGGAGTGACATAAGGTTTCTTTCCGCTTTCTAATTGGTGGGGCAGGGCATGCCAGCGACACCCCAGGCCAGCACGTCGTTGACATGATCTTGCAGGCTGTAAGGCGCAGGCTCGCGGCCACCGCCCGGGTTCCAAGCCCAATGCAGAATAAGATCATGGTCCAAATGACCGGCGAGCTCTAGGTAGGTTCTGTTGCCATTCCGCGCTGGGTCTTTCAGCTGGCCGCAGATGGTGGCGGAAGTCTGCCCGAACCAATTGGCCTCCGCCGGGGCCATCAACCAAGTACCATCGACTTTGGGCGGGGCATGAGGAACGCTGTTGCCCAGTGTTGACGAGGTATGGCAAGTGCTGCACGGCAGGGTCTCTGCACCCACGCGACTTTCTCCGGCCTGTATGTTCATGCCGTGCGCGCGCGTCTTGCCGTAGCTCGGGCCCGACCACATAGGGATGCCGTCTTCGCCCGCATGGCAGTTGGAACAGCGCGGGTGAGAGGTGACCTCAAAGATGCGGCTCCAGGCCTCTAGGCCTTGCTCGACGGAGACGGTGCCTTCCGCTGGCGGGTTTATGGTTACAGTGCTTTGCGCCATGGCCCATGAGGCTAAGCTGGTGGCAGCGACTAATGCCAAGGCAGTTTTGAGCAAAGGTTTGTTCATGGATTTTGACCCTCATTTTTTGGGGTGAGAAGCGCTGAGCCGTGGACCCCGGACTTCCACTTTGTTTCACCCGGGGATGAGAGGAGGGGAGTGAGTAAAGTCATCCGATCTCTCCTAAACAAAGTCGATGTGTTTGTTGAGCGGCAGTTCGCGGTAGCGTTCACCCGTCAGGTTAAAGATCGCATTGGCCAGGGCCGGGACCGATGGTGGCGTGCCAGGTTCGCCCGCACCACCAATGTGGGTCTTGTTGGACAGAGTTGCGAACTCCATTTCTGGGCATTGGTGCATGCGCATGGCGTCATAATAGTGGAAATTGGATTGCTCTGCTTCGCCGTCCTCGAAGGTGATCTCGCCCATGATGGCAGAGGTCAAGCCGTAGATGATGCCAGACATCATCTGGGCCTCGAAGTTTTTGGGATCGACAACCAAACCAGGATCAGCCACGCACCAGACCTTATCGATTGAGATTTTGCCTTTGACCTGGCTGACCTTTACGACCTGTGCGCAGTAAGTACCGAAGGAGAGCGTGTGCGCGAAGCCCATGCCAGAGCCCGCGTTGGCTTTTGAGCCCCAATTGGAAATCTCAGCAGCCTTCTCAACGACGTTGCGGGCGACAGGGTAGTTGGCCATCAGCTCGAGGCGCATTTGCACGGGGTCAACACCGCGGTGATTGGCGATCTCATCCAGGAAGGATTCATGGAAGAAACCACCAAAGGAATTTCCGACTGAGCGCCAGAAACCAACGGGTACGCCAACTTCTGCATTGTAACCATAGACACGGTAATTCTCGATATCGATCGGTTGGTTGTGAATGCCTTCGGTCAGCTGTGCGTCTGGCCCGCCGACTGGGAAGCCAAGACGGCCCATGGCATCGTACGTCGGGGACGGGCTGGAGATCTTAGCGTCGAAGGCTCTCAGGTTCTTGGCGTTGTCAAAGAAGGCATTGAAGCGACCAAGTGCGATTGGACGGTAGAAGTCGTGGGCTGTGTCTTCTTCACGAGTCCAAGTCATTTTGACCGGTTTGCCCGGAACCTCTTTGGCCAGTTTTGCCGCCAGAACTGCGGCGTCATATTCGACCCTGCGCCCAAAACCGCCGCCAAGGAAGGTTGTGTGGCATTTGACCTGCTCTGTATCCAAGCCAAGGGCCTCAGCAGCAAACTGCTCTGCGACTTGAGGTGCCTGTGTGCCAGTCCAGATTTCGGCGCCGTTGTTGGTGACCAAGGCCGTTGCGTTCATCGGCTCCATGCAAGAGTGGGCCAGGTAGGGCACACGGTACTCGGCTGAAATGCCATCGGGCGCATCGGCGCTGGCCTTGACCACATCACCGTCGTCTCTCAAGGTATTGAGCGGATCAAGGCTCAGGCCTTTTTCAAGGACATCCCACATACCGGCTTGGGTATCTGGATAGGGCGCGTCACCCCAATCGAACTCAATCGCGTTGACGGCATTGAAGGCCCGCCAAGTGTTGTCGGCAATGACGCCAACACCATCACCCAGATCGACGATCTTGATAACACCTGGCATCTTTTCAGCCTCGCTCGCATCAAAGGAATTCATTTTGCCTTTGAGTTTGGGATTGGAGATCACAGAGGCGTAAAGCATGTCCTTCAGGCGGACATCGATGCCGAATTCAGCAGTGCCGGTTACTTTGGCAGTCATGTCGAGACGTGGCATGGATTTACCGACATATTTCCATTCAGAGGCCTCACGCAGAGGAACTGTTGCCGGACGTGCATCCGCAGCCTCAGCAGCAATTTCACGGTAATCCAGGCTCTCTCCGTTGGCCGGATTGATGACTTTGCCATTCTCAGTCTCTAGACTGGACGCATCGACATTCCAACGATCAGCAGCGGCGGTCTTTAAGGCTTCACGAGCGGAGCAGCCTGCCATGCGCATCTTATCGAAGCCGTCTATCGTTGCTGTTGAACCACCGGTCATTTGGACCGCAAGGATCTTACCGAGTTTCTTCATGCCGGACCGCATGGTCTCAGCCACGAAGGAATCATCGAACTCGTTGAACGGTACGCCAGCCGCGAACATGGCATTGTTGTAATAGGCAGAGGCAGCGGGGCCGTGTTTGAACTGTACGGTTTCCCAGGCAACATCCAGTTCTTCGGCTACCATGGCAGCGAGGGTGGATTGGATGCCTTGGCCCATCTCCGCACGTGGTGTGATGATTGTAACACCTTCTTTGTTGATCAAGACAAAGGGGTTGAGTGTGGACTCACCGGCGTAGAGTTCATCTTCCAGCGGGTTGGCGTAAGGTTTTTTGTAAGTATAGACACCGAAGGCTGCACCGCCTGCGACCGCAACGGAACCAATGAGGAAAGAGCGGCGTGCGATTGTTTTGATTTTACCCATAACCTCAGCCCTCCATCTTTGCAGCGGCGGTTTTAATGGCCGCTCGGATACGAGGGTAGGTGCCGCAACGGCAGAGGTTGCCGGACATGACGGCGTCGATCTCTTCATCCGTCGGGCTTGGGATTGAATCCAGTAAAGCGGCGGCCGACATGATCTGACCAGATTGACAGTAACCGCACTGGGCCACTTGATGCTCGACCCAGGCTTCCTGAATGGGGGCCAGCTTATCCGGTGTGCCGAGGCCCTCGATGGTCGTGATTTCGCTGCCGTCAACATCACCGATAGCCGTTGAGCAAGATCTGGCGGGCAAGCCATCAACGTGAACGGTACAAGCACCGCACTGGGCAATGCCACAACCGAACTTCGTGCCGGTGTAACCCAACTCGTCTCTCAAGACCCAAAGAAGCGGCATTTCAGCTTCCACTTCAAACTCGTGAACTTTTCCGTTAATAGTAAGCTTCATTGACGCTACAGCCTTCGTAGAATAAGTAATCAGCTGTTAACTAGTTCGATTCTTTTGGGTTGTCAACAATCGTTTACATAAGGTTCTTAGCTTTTGGCTGAAAAAACAATCAAGACCAGAAACGCCGATGCGACTAAGGAAGCAATCCTAGAAGCCGCCCGTATTGCTTTCTCTGAAAAGGGGATGGATGGCGCTGGCGTTCGCGAAATAGCCGAGGCCGCGGGATGCAATGCAGCCTTGGTTAACCGCTATTTCGGCGGCAAGGAGCAGCTGTTCGCAGCAGCCTTAGTCGGGGCCTTCGATATGAACCAATTGCTGGAACTGCCGAAAGAAGATTTTGCCGAGGCCATGGCAAACTACATGGTCAGCAAAAGAACAGAGTGTAAAACTTTCGACCCCATGTTCTTGGCGCTAAGATCAATCAGTAATCCCAGTGCGATGCAGCTGGTCCAAGCCGAGATCCAGCGCCATGTCACCGATGTTTATGCGGATTGGCTGGATGGCGAAAATTGCCATCAACGAGCCGCCTTGATTGGATCTTTTTTCGCCGGATTCTATCTCTCCCGCTTCGTCATGGGCAGCAAAAGCCTGTCATTTGATCACGACGAAGTCCTGGCACCGATGATTGCCAAGACACTGCAGGGCTATATTGATGGTTAGTGGCTCAAACAGCCCTGATAAAGCGGCTTTCTTTCAAAGAAGACTTGAAATTTCCTTTCTCACGACTTATTTTCAGGTAAATATTTCTTGAGAAAGGAAATCGCGTGGCGATAGCACAGATTGAACGGGAGTTACCGGACCGTTCGGAAGTTGTTGGGAAGGCGGTTCTTCGGTCCGCTGAGCTCCTTGGGTTAAGCGCTGCGCAGCTTGGCAAAGCTATAGGCCTGAGTGAGGCATCGGTTTCGCGGTTGAAGTCTGGTACTTTCCGCCTTGAGGTCGGCAGTCCGGCTTATGAACTATCGCTCTTTGTTATACGGGTGTTTCGCTCCCTTGATTCCATCGTTGGCGGTGACAAGGACGTGGCGCGATCATGGATGAAGAATGACAACACAGTTCTGGGTGCACGGCCTTGTGAAATGGTGACATCGCTGCCCCGCTTGGTTGATCTGGTAAACTACCTCGATAGTCGCCGGGCTCTTGTCTAGAGACGATTTTCCGGAATTTTCAGAACACTTTCGCCCGCGTGCTGGGCGTTGTTGGCGCGTGGTTGAGGCCCAACATATTACGTCGACCCTCAAGCTCGTCGACAACTTGGATGAACAATCGGTTTTGGAAGAGGTCTTAGAGGGCTCGAAACCTTTGGTGCCGGTTGAATGCCAGCATCTCTGTTATCTCTTCGCTGGGCCTTTTCGTTATGGTTCGGCCTACCCCTATGGATCCCGCTTTAGACGGGCCGGTTTCACAGCTGGCGTCTACTATGCATCGGAATATTCTTCGACAGCCATTGCTGAAATTATCTTCTATCGCATGCTGTTCTTCATTGAGTCACCTGGAACACCCTGGCCAACCAACGCCACGGATTATTCCGCTATTGAGGCAGCCTTCCAGACCTCAGCGATGGTGGATCTGACTAATGAGCCTTATTTGAGCCAGCATGATCAAAATAGCTGGACGGACTGCAATTCTTACGAGGCCTGTCAGGCATTGGCTGAAAAGATCCGCGACGCAGGCGGAGAGGTTATTCGCTATCTGTCCGTTCGCGATCCGCAGCAAGGCAAGAACCTGGCGCTTCTCTCTGGCAGCCTGTTTACAAAGCCTGATCCTGTTGGCCAAGAAAGTTGGCGCATCAAGCTCAGCAACCAAGGCGCTGTTGCCATACGTGACTTTCCGCGTAAACAGTTTGAAATTCCTTGGTCGAGTTTTGGGGACGATAGCCGTTATGATGAAGACCTGCTGCGGCGTTAAATTTGAAGGAGGGCACCATGGCCTGTAGACATTCCGTTCATAAAGACAAAGTCGCGTTGATCGCTGGCGGCGGCGGCGGCATTGGGTTGCAAACGGCGCTGGATCTGTTGAAGGCAGGTGCCCAAGTTACGGTCATTGATCTGAAGCCCTTGCCCGAGGCGTTAGTCGGGCAGGAGGGCGTCACTTTTCATCAAGGGGATGCAACGGACCAAAGCTTCTTGGATGGAGTGTTCGGCGATATCGAAACTCGCCATGGCCAACTAGACTATCTAGCCAACTGTACCGGTGTGCTCTGGTTTGATAGGGACGTTTCATTTCTCGACATTGATTTTGATGTCTGGGACAAAGTTTTTGAAATCAACATGAAATCCCTGATGATGACCAGTCGCGGTGCCGTGCCTTTGATGCGCAAGGCCGGCGGTGGGGCCATGGTCCATATCTCGTCGATTGATGCCTTGAGCGGTGATGGTGCGCCTCAAGATGCTTACGGTGCCGCCAAGGCCGCCCTCATCCGGTTTTCTAAGTCAGTTGCAGTTCAATGTGCCAAAGATGGCATACGCTCAAACTGCATCTTGCCAGGTGGGGTTCATACACCCCTGCAGGAACGCTGGGACGCAGCACCAGAGAAGAAAGAAGCCCTTGCCAATTTTGTGCCGCTGGGGCGCGTGGGTGAGGCGCAAGACATAGCAAACGCCATTTTGTTCCTCTTGTCCGACAAGGCGTCTTACGTCACGGGGACAGAATTGGTTATTGATGGCGGCATTCGCGCTTTACCATAAATTACCAAAACGGTAAAAAATACTAGACAAATGATAAGTTTTCGGCTATTGAAGGTGATAGTCTGAGAATCGTCCGTTCACCGTTTGGCGGTAACCGTCCTTCTCAATCTCTCCTTTTCCCAGTTTTCAGGTCATTCGTTGAAACCACTCCTATCAGAGCGGCAAGAGGTCTTTGCGCGTGGCGTTTCATCTGGCTTGGATCCTGTGCTGGCATTCCGCCGAGCAGGCTACAGCGGTGGACCAGCCAAGGCAGAACGACTGTTGGTCCTGCCACGCATTCAAGCCCGTTTAGCGGATCTAGCCGACAAGCCTCTATCAGAAGAAGCCATCGATGCCTCACAGCTTCAACCAGCAACCAGTGACCCTTACGAGACCATCTTTCATGCGGCATTAGCTGAAAAGAAATACGGTGACGCACTGAGAGCGCAGCAGGCGAGAGAAGCTAAAAGCAAAGGCGTTGAGACCGGGCACAACCCCATTGATCTACAGCGCCTGAATGAAGCCCAACGCAAGGCTCTCCGTGGTCATATCGAGGCGGCCTTTACACTGTTGGGCTTGAGGCCTGAGGATATGAGCTGAAGAGCTTGCTCCTCAACTTTTTCTCGAAAAATTGATTGGATCAACTTTGTCTGAAAAAAAGACAACGCACCATATTTTACACAAACAAAACAGTGCTAGTCCGAAAACAAGAATTCATCGCCTCAAAGGCACCTATTTCTACGGAGGAGCCGGGCTGCAAGGCGCTTACATCCAAGACATGGTTACGGCGTTGAAGGAAGTAGGTATAAAGAACACAAAGGCTGGGAGATCAAATAACTCAGTTGGTCAAAATATCGGAATCCCGGGAATAGCACTTGATGATATGGTGATTGACGCTCTCGCAGTATTGTCACTAAACAAGGCAGAGGCATACGTCACACTTGATATCTCAGAGTTCCCTTTGAGCGGACCGCAGTTCAATCTTGTGGGCTATTCGTATGGTTCCATTATTGCCGCTATTAAGGCACTATCTTACGCAGATCTATACAATGGCTCCGTCGATCATGTTGTTCTTGTTGGTGCGCCGATAGAACAAGGGCTTCTAAACCGCTTACAAACTAATCCCGGCATAGGACGAGTCATCGTAAAAAACTTGAAAGAGCAAGGTGATCCAATTCATGCGGGAATGACTGACGGTGACATAGCCCTTGCTTCTCCTGTATTAGGCTACCAAATGGTTACGGGAAGTGGACATTTTTGGTATAGTCCTATGAACGAGCAAGGCAAACTCCGGCGGCGCCATCTAGCAAAATGGTTGGTTCAACTGGGATTGCGATAGAGAAACAATTTTGAAACCATCAAAACCACTCCTTGTCATTTTACCTGGCCTCGATGGTACGGGATTGTTGTTAGAGCGGTTTGTCGATCGTCTTTCAGCAGACTTTGAAGTTACCGTAATCTCATACCCAATGGACCCGAAACTTGGTTACGCGGAACTGGCAGAGTTGGTTCGGGAGCAGTTGCCATCTAAGCCTTTCATTTTACTGGGTGAGTCCTTTTCTGGCCCCATTGCGATTGAGCTTGCAGCTCGAGAAAAGGAGAGAATGCAGGGGCTGGTTCTAGCGGTCTCTTTTGCTAAGTCACCTTTGCCGAGTTTCTTGGCTCCGCTGGCAAACATGTTCAACAGCAGACTGGCACCTAAGTGGTTGAGCCAGGCTATGCTGCTTTCCGGTTTTGATGATAATGCCTTGTCGAGAAAACTGCAAAGCGTCTTGGCCTCTCTGCCAGATGCCGTTGTCCGCAAACGTCTGAGCGAAGTAGCAACTGTCGACAAGACCGATCTCCTGCGCCAGATCGAATGTCCAATCCTCTATCTTAGAGGCTCGCAAGACCGATTGGTTGGCAAAGGCTCCGCAGACTTGATCTGCCAGAGCATCAAAAACAGCCACATCGAAGTTCTCGACGCCCCGCATATGTTGCTATCCACCCATGCTGATGAAGTTGCTGAAACAATGAGAACTGTCAACGCCGGAGTAAAAACCCACCATTGGCCGGAGTAAAAATGTACCAGTTTAATGGTGTTGGACAGTCGTCATTATCCGCGTTCAGTGGAGCAGCCGTAGGGTGCGGAGCTGGGCGCGGATAATGAGTTAGTTTTGTTGTGAAGTACGGCTTTGTTTGAGGC
>CAJQQJ010000347.1 GCA_905480445.1 uncultured Alphaproteobacteria bacterium
TTCCACAGAACAAACGCCAAGAAGGCAAAAGGCACGATTAGTGTGATCGGCCGGTAAATTGAACAGAAACCCACGATGATACACAGCATTAAACCACAGAAGGCCGCCATGTTGGGCGAGTAGCCTGAAAACAACACATAAAGTAAAGCCAACAGCGGTATAATGGTATGCCAGCCCGCTTTCCAAACTGATAGAAAGTTCGGCAGCTGCTCTTTAGTATAAGTGCGAAGATTGAGGCGCTTGGCCGTGAAATGGACAATCGACATGACGCCGATATAATGCATGAGTGCCGGTACGATAGCCGCAATAACAATCGTGGTGTACGGCACCTCCAAATATTCTGCCATTAAGAACGAGGCCGCACCCATGATCGGCGGTGTAATTTGACCACCCGCACTCGAGGCTGCTTCTACGCCGCCAGCAAAGTGACCCGGATAGCCCATCCGTTTCATGTTTGGGATCGTCAAAGAACCGGTTGAAACCGTGTTTGCAATTGAAGAACCAGAAATAGTCCCAAAGAAAGCTGACGACACCACGGAGACCTTCGCGGGCCCACCAGTATAGCGCCCAGCAACCATCATCGCATTATCAACGAAAAACTGACCTAAACCCATCCTTTGTGCAACAACACCGAAAAGCACGAAGTGGAACACTACGGTTGAGACAACCCACAAAGTGATGCCAAAAATACCCTCAAAAGGGAAATACATGTTGTTAACAAATTGCTGCCAGTTCACACCAGGATGGCGCAAAATTTGAATGGGAATGTAAGGACCAAACAGGGCATAGGCGACAAACACCAGAATGATCATCGGCAAGATGATGCCAATAGTCCGTCGCGCTATTTCTAGCGTTGCCAGTATTAGGAAAGAACCAAGCAAGACATCGGCACCGCTAGGGTTTCCTTGGCGTAGAGTTTGCTCTTGAACAACATAACCAAAGAGGTCAACACCACGCCAAGAAAACCAAAGGAAGAGGGCCGCTACGATGCCCAGAACCATTAACAGCCAGTCATAAACCGGAACGTTGCCCCAACGCAGAGCCGTACTTGGCTGCCAACCAAGAGATTTCTTAGTCTTGATCAATGGGAAGGCGATGAAAATGAACAAATACAGCCCGGCCAAATGCACACCCATATGAACATAATCAACAGGTGTGCCAAAGCCTGCCGTCCAGATGTGATAAAGAGCAAAAGCCACCGTCGCCCAATAAAAGGCGGAGGTTAAGCGAGGACCATTGTTTCGCGTGTTGAGAGCTGAATCATATTTTTTTTCCAATTCCTCCAACGCCGAAGCATCCAATTGGTCATTTTCTTGTGCTTCGCTGCTCATACTGCCCCCAAATCTACCCTAAACATTCACTAGAAAAGAAAACACCACCCCAGAAGAAAGTCCAGAGTGGTGCGTCTCATTCAGATCTTGAAGATCTTACATCATGCCTGCTTCTTTGTAGAAGCGTGCTGCACCCGGGTGCAGTGGCACACCAATACCTGCAACGCCATCAAGCGCTGTTTCCAACGTAATGACCTTGCCTTTAGCATGGCCATTGTCCAGTAACTTGCGAGAAGTCTTTGACCAAAGAGCTTTTGTGATCTCGTAGATCAGCTCTTCTGGTTGGTTCGCGTTAGTCACCAAGATGCCGGACACGGCAACTGTGTTCACGTCATACTGTACGCCAGGGTAAACACCAGCATTGATCGTTGATGGGATGTAGTAAGGTACAGACTTATTTGCTTGAGTTACTTCTTCATCCGTCATGGAATAAAGTTCCATGCCTTTGGTGTTGTCCAACTGGATCATCGCTGAAACTGGAGTACCAGCCGCATAGAAATAAGCATCTAACTGGCCATCAGACAGACGCTCTGCAGACTGTGAATTATTCAACTCTGCTTCATCAATGTTGTCGCGGTTAACGCCGTGATCAGCAATGATCAACTCAACGGCGATTTGTGTGCCAGAACCAGCTTGGGCAATACCAACGCGCTTGCCTTTAAGGTCAGCCAAACTCGCCAGTGAGCCACCTTTTGGCAAAACAAGATGCAGGTCTTCCGGATAGAGGTTCGCAATGATCCGAAGATCAGGCTTAGCATTACCTTCGAACTTGGCTGTGCCGTTGTAGGCAAAGTGCAGAGTTGCAGCGCCTGACAAACCAGCCTCCATCTGACCCGCCTGAATGGCGTTCACATTGTGCGCTGAAGCATTTGTGGACTGTGCCATAGCAACAAGACCAGGTACTCCACAGTTGCCGCCCTTGTCACAAGCACGAGAACCTGGAGGATTAGAGATTGCGTTAGCGATGATACCACCGATTGGGAAGTATGTACCACCGGCACCACCGGTACCAATGCGGAAGAATGTCATGTCTTGCGCGACAGCTGTGGTGGCTGTCATGACGCCTGCAATAGCTGCAGCGACTAAGGCCTTATTGAATTTCATGTTTTCTCTCCTGAATTTTCGAGTGCTGATTTTTTGTTCTTGGATCAACGGGAGTGTCGATCAAGCCAGGAGCTTATGAACAAATTGCCATAAAAACAATTATTAATATTTTTAACCCATAGATTTTCTTTATGCATTGACTTTAATCTCACTATTATCGGACCTTTCAAATGAATTTCCGTCAACTTCAAGCGTTCCAAGAAGTGATGCGTACTGGCTCCGTGACGAAAGCCGCGCAAAATCTGGGCCGGACGCAGCCAGCTATCAGCAGTTTGATCGTGGGACTCGAACAGTCCGTTGGATACAACCTCTTCGACCGCCAGGGTGGTCGGCTGCACCCCGTTCCTGAAGCACATTATTTGCTATCAGAAACGGATGTAGTGCTGGAGCGCCTAACCAACCTAGAACGCACGATGAAAGACATCGGTTCTCAGGCTTCCGGTCATTTGACTATCGCTTGTATGCCGATTTATTCCGAGACTCTAATGCCTGGGGCCATCTCCCGTTTTGCCGAAAGCCGTAAGGATGTTACCTTCTCCCTGACTTCTCAAAGCTCGGAACAAGTCTACGAGCGGGTGGCGTCACAACAGTTTGATCTAGGCCTTGCGGAGGCTTCCATTTCTAACCCACTAGTGGAGGAAGAAATTGTCAGCATGCGTTGTTTTTGTGCTGTCAACGCGGCGAGTGAGTTATCAAATAGAAGCTTGATCAGGCTGTCAGACCTCAAAGACTATGATATTGCGACATTCCTTCCCCATCATTTCATCAGGCGGCATCTAACCCAGGTTTATGAATATGCAGGGTTGGAACTGAAAGTGAAATTTGAGATGCAACACGCTGCCGCGCAAATGGTTGCAGTCGAACATAATCTGGCTGTTGCTCTAGTCAGCGCTATGTCAGCAGAGAACTACCGACGAACGGTACCAAACAAAGGACGCCTAAAGTTCATTCCATTTGAGCACGACGTTGCCTACAACGTCGCAATCCTGACTCCAACTCACAAAGCCAAATCTCAACTCATCCGTGCTTTTGTTGAACACCTGAAAGAGGAAGTTATCCATGCGGTCGGCACCAGCTTCTAAAGCCACGGGTTAGGCTGGCTGTTGTTGAGTGATGCAATGGATGCCACCGCCACCTAGTGCGATATTGTTGATAGATACCTGGGAGATTTTGCGATCAGGAAAGAGTGATTGAACAATCTCTGCGGCCTGATCATCGCCAGGTATGCCGTACTTCGGCATAACAACCCCGCCGTTGGCGAAGTAGGAATTGACGTAACAATTACAGAAAATATCCCCGATTGATTCGAACTCACTTGCATCGCGAAGAAGTACCAGTTCCAGCTCTCTGCCCTTTGCATCCGTCTGGCTCACAAGAGTTTCATAATTCTCTAGCATTATATCGTAATGCTCAGCTTTTGGATCGCCTGGTATTTCCACTAAGACTTTCCCTGGAGCAACAAAGGCCGCAATACCATCGACATGACCGTCGGTTTCGACTTCATCCCAATCACCGGGTAGCCAGATGACTTTTTCACCGCCGAGCATTTCCAACAGTTCTTGTTCAATTTCAACCTTAGTCCAATCGGGGTTGCGGTTAGGGTTGGGGAAACAAGATTCGGTAGTCAGGATCGTCCCTTCGCCATCGACAGAAATACCGCCCCCTTCAGCAATCAGTTTGGATGTGAATTGACGAGCGCCAGTTTCATTCAACACAAAGCTGGAAAAGCGGTCATCGCCATCGAAAGGTTGGTATTTACCGCCCCATGCGTTGAAGGAAAAATTGACCCCAGCGTGATTGCCTTTGTCATCGATAAGAAAACAAGGTCCAGCATCACGAGACCAAGAATCATCGATACCAAAAATTGCAATGTCGATGTCGCTGCCAAGGTAATTACGCGCTTTCGCCTCATCCTTTGGATTGACCGTCATTGTAACAGGCTCAAACTCCCGGATCGCATGAGCAACAGCAGTGAAGTCCTGCATAGTCGCTGTCATATCAGGCCAGACTTCTGCTCTACAAGGCCACATCATCCAACAACGTTCGTGTGGTGTCCATTCTGCAGGCATGAAAAAACCAGCTTGTTTTGGCGTCATGGCGAGATGTCCTACCCTGTCTTCATTGACTGATTAATCTTAGCGACACTACCGATTGCTGGCTCTTCTGTACAGTTCATGACCGGAATTAGGGATCGTAGTTGATCGTGGTGGCTTTTCAGGCCGTACTCTAAATCTGATAAATAGATCTCGTCATAGGCCGAAGATTTGGCACCCTCACAAGACCAAACTGTTAGCATTTGGTCCTCCTCAACTGTATCGCGGTCAATACGACCGGAGAGGTAGCGTGCGACTTTCAGTTGGCGATCTTCATCTTTGAAGCGATAGACAGCACCACGTTGGATCGTACGGCTCGATGATACCGGCAGTTCTTGATAGAAGGTGATTGAATCAGGGTAGAGACCAATCACCAAGTTTGGGAACATACCAATGTAAACCCAGGCTTTGCGATGGCTTTCTGGCAACCAGGTCGCATCGGGCAAGATCGAGCGATAGGCCTTTACAGACCAAAGTGCGGCTTCACCTTCGCGGAAAACCCCAACTGACCGGGAAGTTCCATTGGAAAAGACTTCGTCGTGATAGCTTCCGCCGTAAAGGTCCTGAAGACCTGGATGGGCCTGTTTTACGTGATAACCTTCATTGTCAACATCGCGCACCGACTTCCAATTGACGGGCATCTCATCAACCCAAACTTCTTCGC
The DNA here is from genome assembly GCA_905480445.1 of uncultured Alphaproteobacteria bacterium. Taxonomy (GTDB): domain Bacteria; phylum Pseudomonadota; class Alphaproteobacteria; order UBA7985; family CAJQQZ01; genus CAJQQZ01. Next base: position 5,193 of record CAJQQJ010000347.1, read on the forward strand.
CGGTTGGCTGAATGTCTTCAAGATTGTAATGCGCCGTTTCCTCATCAAAGCCAGACAAGAGTTCCGCGACTGAGGCTTGTTCGGAGGGCTTGAAGCGCACAAAAACAAAGCCCTTCCAGATTTCCATTTCCAGCGGTTTCAAACTGAACTGTGCTTTGTCCACGTCGCCCGGAAAAGAATTGCGAACGGCCATGCCACGCAAACTGCCATCCAGATTGTAGCTCCAGCCGTGAAATGGACAGGTAATAACCGAACCGCAAGAGCCCTGCTCCTCAGCCAGAACGCGGGAACCACGATGGCGGCATAGGTTGTGAAAGGCACGAACTTGCCCATCGCTGCCACGCACAACAAAGCCTCGCTCTCCTGCTATGTCCAGGGTCATAAAATCGCCTGTTTCGGGCACGTCATTTGCATGGCATACCAATTGCCACATTTTGCGGAAGACTTCTTCACGTTCCAATTCGTGCAGCTCTTCTGAGAAATAAGTCCAGCCTGGCAATCCAGAGCGATCCCAATCTTGGCCAATTGGTTTTCCATCTAACTTCATTTTAGTTCTTTCTCGGTTTTATTTCGGCTCAGTTACGAGCAGCTTCAAAATCATTCTCTCGCTTGAAGAACGCGGCTTCGTCGGCTGGTAATTCCAGATTTCTAGCAAATTCATGGCCAGCATAAACTGCCATCGCTATCGTTCCTGGCGCAAGGCAATCACCAATCCTTGTTACGGTTTTGACACCAAAATCGTGCCATTCATTCTGACGAGCAACGAGGTCGTTGTAGGTTTTGTCAATGGAAGTACGGGACGTTACTGGCACCACTGCGTCAATCTCCAAATGGCTTTCGCTCCCGATATAAACACACTCCAAAGTAACCCTCCCTGCTTCGGTGGAG
>CAJQQJ010000348.1 GCA_905480445.1 uncultured Alphaproteobacteria bacterium
GGAGATCTCAGAGCTCCATGACATTCCGCCAAAAGTCACAATCAATGAATATACGTCACTTTGTGCTGGTTTTCTTGGGCATAAAGAAACTTCCTTGGTCAACGCTTCTTTGGATCAAGTTGCCCAATCGCTTCGACCAGAAGAATTGATAAACGCTTAGGCTGTTTCAAAAAGCTAAAATTCTATATTCTTTCTCGGAACGAAAAGTAATTTGCAAACTATAGGTTTTTTCTTTGCATTTGGACTCTGAAGATACCATCTTTGGTCTTGCACTCTTCCAGCCAATCCCTAAAAATGTTCGAAATTCGTTATAATCCTTCGCTGCTTGCCAGGACAGTCTCATGACCTTGAACTTACTCGATAAAAATACAATGGCCAAATTTCAGCTAGGACAGCTCGTACGTCACCGCATGTATGACTTCCGTGGTGTGGTTTATGACGTCGATCCCAACTTTAGTCAGACGGATGAGTGGTACCAGGCTATACCTGCTGATGTACGGCCGAGCAAAGACCAGCCGTTTTATCACTTGTTCGCTGAGAACCCTGATAAGTCGACATACAACGCTTACGTTTCAGAGCAAAACTTGGTCCCTGATCGTGACGATGAACCAATTGAGCATCCAGAACTTGGCGAATTTTTTGAAGAATTCGACAACGGTACATACAAACTGCGCCGTGAGCTTGCTAACTAAAGGTTTCCACTCCTAGGACTTATTGTCCCTTCCAAACATTATGTCTTGTCGTTGGTTCTACGAACTGTAGATAGACCAACCACAATACTTGTCTTTTTTTCCATTGCAGTGCATTAAGCGCAGCAATTGTTAGCCTATTCTTACTGGAGTGAACCAAGTGGATATTTCTAAGATTTCCATGGGTGAAAACCCACCTGTTGACGTTAACGTCATCATTGAAGTGCCTGTTAATGCTGAACCCGTTAAATATGAAATGGATAAGGATTCAGGCGCGCTTTTCGTTGACCGTATGCTGTTCACCCCGATGGTTTATCCTTGTAACTACGGCTTTATCCCACACACCTTGTCAGATGACGGCGATCCTGTCGACGTGCTCGTTGCGGGCAGGTTCAAGCTTGTTCCAGGTTCTGTGATCCGTTCAGTGCCAATTGGCGTGCTGATCATGGAAGACGAAAAGGGCCAGGATGAAAAGATCCTCGCTGTTCCTCATGAAAAAATCGATCCAATGTACAAAGGCATTACGTCTTACAAAGATCTGCCGGAAAATCTAATAGGCCAAATCCAGCATTTCTTTGAGCGTTATAAAGACCTTGAGCCAGGCAAATGGGTTAAAGTCCGCGAATGGGGCGATGCAGATCATGCTGTTAAGTTGATCCAAGAGGCGGTCGACCGCGCTAAGGCGTAGGAACGACCAAAACAGACTTTGAATTGAGCTCGGATTTCCGGGCTCTTTTTGATTCTTGGCTTAGTACGGTAAAACCAAACGCGTCGTTTCTGGTGGCAGGCAGGTCTTGGCATCACATGCTTGGCTTGTCACTTCGATTATTGGCGCCAGTGGATTCGGTTCTTGGCCTCGATAGACAAGCTGGCCTGTTAGCTTCAAATCTTTCTCGTAGACAGCAATTGGGCTCACTGCATAGCTAAAGCTTTTAACAACTGTGTCGGGATAAGTCAGGGGAGAAAGCCACCAGTCTTTGTTTCTTTTGTCTTCCGCCAGTCGAACAGTAGTACCAACGAGTTCGGGGAGTGTTGGTTTATGTCCGTTGACATGCCAGTCTTCCTTTATATTGACCTTGATGACCACAGCATCTGACTGAGCAGCCGTACGCTGTGCGCTCATCCGCAGGCTGCCCTTAGAAGAGTAACGTCGCCAATCAGCCATTGGCTGCGTGTGTTGCTCTACTGCACGTAGTCCAGCGCCATAGATAGAAGGGCTGATCTCTGCCGTTGCAGCGAGCGACAAAGACAGTCTTGTGGCTACGTCTTTGAATTTGATGTTTGGCTGGATTCTATCCAATGTCGATAACAAGCGAAGCGCCGCAGAATTGCCACTGGCTATTGATCTATCGGTCAAAATTTTGGCTCGAACAAAGTTCCTTGATTCTGGATCCTTTTCCTCTAGGTAAAAGGTCTCGCTTTCAGCGTCCCAAAACTTCACCACAGCTTGTTCGGCCAATGTCACAGCTCTTCTATAATGCTTGTCATCTTGGATAACTTCGAACAGATCCAGCATTGCGAGCCCCAGAAAAGTATGGTCGTCTAAGTTGCCACCGGTTGTCGTGGTTTCGCTCTCTAGCGAAAAGCGTAACAACTCTTCCGTATTTTCGTCGAAATGGGCAAGCCATAGAGACTCAGCGGCAGACAGGGCGGATTGCAGATAGTTGTCACTACGAAGTAGATAACCAGCTTTAACAAGTGAAGAGATGGCCATAGCATTCCAAGCAGTGATTGCTTTCTTGTCTAAGAACGGTAGTTCACGCTTAGAGCGCTGTTCGAACATCTTCTTTGTCAGGTTGGTATAGAGTTTTTGAAAAGTAGTTGCGTCGACCCTCAATTCTTGCATCACGTCGTCGATTTCTTCTTTGAGGAGAATGTTACCTTCTTCCAATTCGTAATTGTCATCAACGCCGAATAAAAGCCGTGCTAAATCCCTTTCTTCTTGAGTGAAGCCCTCACCAAGTTCTTCCTCTCGCCAGAGGTAGTACAAACCTTCAACCCCGTTACTGTCCGCATCATAGGCTGAGTAAAATCGGCCATTGGGTCCCTGGAAATCACGGATGAGGGCATCTGCAGTTTGAATTGCAATGTCTTTGTGAAGATCCTCCCCAGTAAGCGCGTAAGCCTCTGTATAAACATCGAGCAAACCAGCTTGATTATACAACATTTTTTCAAAATGAGGTGTGGTCCAAGCAGGGTCGACGGTATAGCGGTAGAATCCGCCGCCTATATGATCGTGCAAGCCACCACTTGCCATCGATTTGAGTGTCAGCTTTAGGAATTCAAGGTGATGGTTGTCTTTTCCGTCTTTCAGTGCTGATATGAAATTACTTAGCAATACTTCTTGAGGAAATTTGGTCGTCTGGCCAAAACCACCGAAGGCAAAATCAGCGTTTGATGCAAAACTACTCCTGAAATCTCCAAAAATCTCAGGTTCAATTGAGTCGAGTCTTGCTAATGGTTCCTGAACGATCGATACAGCTCTTTGGATCTCCGCGGCATAGGCAATGAGGTCAAACTGTTGTACGCGCCAAGCCTCCTCCACACGTCTCATCGTTTCAAGAAATGGTCCAGGCGGCTGGTAAAGATCGAGGAAGAATGGCGCGCCATTTTGAAGCGCGAACACCGTGAGTGGCCAACCGCCTTGTCCCAGGGTTAACTCCGCCGCTGTCATGTAACTATGATCAACAGCGGGGTGTTGCTCGCGGTCTATCAATACAGGGACAAAGTTCTTGTTAATGAACGCCGCAATTTCCAGATTTTCAAAGGATTCCCGCTCCATTACATGGCACCAATGACAGGAAGAATAACCAATAGAGATGAAAAGCGGTTTGTCCTGATCCTCTTCAGACAGGTCTTTCAAACCTTCCCAGGTAATCCAATTAATAGGATTGTAGGCGTGTTTGATCAGGTATGGCGTTTCTGCCGTTATCAGAGAATTGATAAAGCTGGGATTCCCGGTTGCGTCCTGATGAACAGCCGGTGGCAAGGCTGCTTTCTCGTGGAGCACCCACCATTTACTGTCGGGTATAGTGGGCTCGCTATAGGCTGTATTACCTATGACTATGTAAACAAAGAGGGTGAGTAAGCCCTGTGAAAGGTGCCTAATTACCGAACAAGTCGGGGGCGTTGTTTTGCGGTCCTGAACCTGCAAAACGTCCGATGTTACCAAACATTTGTTCAAGGAATGTAACCTCTCGGCCGGTTGTTGGAGTTTTACGTTCATTAGGGTTTATACGACGACTATCCTTGTAGGAATAGGTCTTGGCAGCACGGTACACGCCAGTGTTATCGAACTTGACGGCCAATACAGTCTGTCGAAGGGTTTTGGGGTCGTAGAAAGCAACTTGCCGTGTCTTACGGCTGATATAGTACCACGTGTTGTCATTAAACGTTGATAATGAAGACGGCGAACCGAGGGCTTCTTTTACGTCTTCACGGCGACTAACGCCAGCTTGTAATTTTTTCACGTCTTCTGCAGCCGGAAAATTCCCGTGATTGCATATTGTTGGAGCACAAGAGGCTGCAAACATAAGTGCAAGAAAGAGAATTGAAAGTTTAAACAGTCGCAGGGTCATAGTGTAGAAATTCATGTAAATAGGCCTAGTAGCTTGTTGTGGCAGAAATTTGTCACCAGCTCTTTGCTCTTCAATAGACTCTTTTCGTTAAGAAAAGAAGAATTTTGTGAAAAGGCATCATTGTGAGCCTCCTTGGTTTTATCAGTTCATTGTTCTCTTCAGGGAATCCGGACGTAGAGAAGCTTTTTAGCGCTGTGTTAAATCACACGCGGGAGCCGATCTTTTATCAAGATTTGGAAGTTCCTGACAGTTTTGATGGGCGCTTTGATCTACTATGCCTTAATTCTTATCTAATGATAAATCGTTTGAATAAAGTTGATGGGTTAAAGGGTAGAAAGATGGCTCAAACTTTCATAGAACGGCTGCATGCTGAGTTTGAAAGAGCAAGTCGTAATATCGGGATTAGCGATGTCTCAATCGGCAAACAAGTTCGTAAAATGACTCAGGCTTATTATGGCCGCGCCCAAGCCTATGACACCGCGTTGAAGAGTGAAGTCACTGGAGGACTTGAAGAAGCCCTAAGTCGTAATGTTTACGCCAAATGTGAAGACCCCGTTTCTTCAAATACTTTGACAGGTATGGCTTCTCATGTTCAGCAATCAATTTCTTATCTTGATCAACAAGTAGATGAGAGCATTCTTAAAGGTGAAGTTGAGTTTCTCCTCCCTGTAAACGTAGGTAATAAGCCATGACTAATGATAGCGCTAAACGCTTCTATTCTTTTGAGGACGTAAAGACGGACGCGCTGGTTTTTCAGTGGGAATTACCGTCTGAGCTCATAGTTAACCTTGTTGAAGAGCTCGATCTAACAGAGTTACGGAACGCTGTTTTAGCTGGTCGGTTCGTGCTTCGTAAGCATGGCCGAATTCTAAAACTTCAGGCGAAGTTGTCAGCCGTTGTAACCCAGGCCTGTGGTGTCACCCTTGAGCCGATAAAAACAAAGGTTACTGAAGAACTTGATCTGCTCTTTTCTCGTGAAAAGGACATCGATCGATGGAACCTTGAAAACGGTTCCGAAATTATTGTGTCGCTTGACGATCAAGACCCTCCAGAGGTCATCGGCCCGGAAGGAGCTGATTTGTATGAG
>CAJQQJ010000349.1 GCA_905480445.1 uncultured Alphaproteobacteria bacterium
AAGTTCACCCTCGAAAGTTGCGTCAACAAAAATCCAATCGGCAGGGAGTGAGCAATGGCGGTAGCTATGGCCTAGTTCCTTGGGGCTTAAGTCATGCAGCTTGCCATCAGGGCTTATTGCCTTGGCGGATACAAGAAAATCTTTGATCTCCCCTCCATGAGCACCAGCATTCATTCGAAGCGCTCCACCTATGGTTCCGGGAACACCAACCAGAAACTCAAGTCCAGCGATGCCAGCTCTTTGGGCTTGTTTTGCCACAACCGCATCAAGCGCAGCCGCACCGGCGATTACTCTGTTACCCTCGGTTTTGATTTTGCCGAACTGAGAGCCTAGCCGGATGACAACACCGTCTATCCCACCGTCCCGGACGATCATGTTTGATCCAACCCCAATGACAGTCACAGCAATGTCGGCTGGTTTGTTGGTCAAAAAGTGTTGCAGGTCAGCCGTGTCTTTTGGTTTGAACAGCACCTGAGCTGGCCCACCGACACGAAACCAGGTTAGGTCCTTCAAGGGAGCTGCTTCACGGTAACTGCCTTCGACTTGAGGTAGGCGTTCTAACAGAGTTGTCATGCGACCCCTCTTGTTTCTAGACGTGTTTCTAACTGTTCAGGAAGGGCATAGGCCCATTGAGTAATGTTACCGGCACCAAGGTAGATAATGAAGTCACCAGGGGTGACGAGACCTGCGACCGAGTCAGCAAGATCTTTAGGAGCAGAGAGGACGGAAACAGATCTGTGGCCACGACTGTGGATCCCTTCGACGAGTGCTTCTTTGGAGGCACCCTCAATTGGTGCTTCTCCGGCCTCATAAACATCAGCTATGAAGACATGATCTGCATCATTGAAGCAGGTACAGAAATCATCGAACAAATCATGGAGCCTCGAATAGCGGTGAGGCTGCATCACTGCGACGACTTTGTTTGAGCCTGCTGCGTTTCGGGCGGCACTTAAAACAGCGTTGATCTCCACTGGATGGTGACCATAGTCATCAATGATTGTTACGCCGTTGACTTCGCCTGTTTTTGTGAAGCGACGTTTTACACCGCTGAACGTGGACAGGCCCTTTGAAATTTGCTCATCACTTAGCCCTAACTCCAAACCGATGGCCACGCCAACTAAGGCGTTTTGTACATTGTGTCGACCAACCATTGGCAAAACCAAATCAGTTATCGTTCGCTCTGGTGTCTTGCCTCTGCCTGAGATAACCACTGAGAACCTTGAATGATCAGGAAGTGTGCGAACATCAATGGCTCTTACGTCGGCCTGCTGGTTGAAGCCGTAGGTGATTAGTCTGCGGTCAGTGATTTTGGAAAAGAGTGACTGCACTTCTGGGTGGTCGGTGCAGAGAACAGCAAAACCGTAGAACGGGATGTTACCGACGAAGGTTTCAAAGGCGTCGTGGAGCACCTCTTCAGAGCCATAGTGCTCCATGTGCTCTGGGTCGATGTTGGTTACTACAGACACAGTTGCTGGCAATTTGGTGAAAGTTCCATCACTTTCATCCGCTTCTGCAACCAGCCATTCACCTTGTCCAAGTCGAGCGTTGGTGCCGTACTTGTTGATAATGCCACCATTGATGACGGTTGGATCTAAGTCACCTGCATCTAGCATCGCCGCGACCAGCGTTGTTGTTGTCGTCTTACCGTGTGTGCCACCGATTGCAATGGAACGCTTCAAGCGCATGATTTCGCCGAGCATTTCAGCGCGCCTGACAACGGGTACAAAGCGTTGCCGTGCAGCAGCAACCTCAGGGTTTTCAGATTTAATGGCAGAAGACACTACAACAACTGCAGCGTCGTCGACATTAGCAGCGTCGTGGCCAATAAAGACCTTGATGCCCAGTTCCCTCAGACGTGCAACATTTGGGCTAGCGTTCATATCGCTACCTTGAACTTTGTATCCCTGGTCATGTAAGATTTCGGCGATACCACTCATGCCGATTCCACCGATGCCGATAAAATGGAATATTCCGAATTCGATGGACACTTTATTCATGAAACACTCTTTTCTTCAAATAATTCGATGGCAGCGTCAGCGATCAGGAGAGCTGCTCCGGGCACAGCCAGCTTGCTTGCTCGTTGCGCCATATCGACTAAAGTTTGGTTGTTTTCTAGGTATGTCGTTAACTGTCCGGCGATATAGGTTGCCGTAAATTGACTTTGCGGTGCCAAGATTGCGGCATCGTTGTCTGCTAATGCAGCAGCATTTTGGGTTTGATGGTCGTCAGCAGCAAAAGGGTAGGGAACCAAAATGGAAGCCCGTCCTGCCGCGGTTATCTCAGCAACTGTAGATGCACCAGCTCTCGTGATTACTAAATCTGCTTTGGCGATCAACTCATCAACATTGTTGAAGAACTCTTTCACATCAGCGTTCAGACTAAGTTTCTCGTAAGCGTCGATAACCTTTTGTAGATCTTCGCCGCGTGCTTGTTGGTGTATGGTTAGCTGTCTTTGTTGAGAAGCGCTCAACAGCTCAATGGCTTTGGGCACTTCTTGCGACATCACTTTGGCGCCTAAGCTGCCACCAAGAACTAACAGCGTTAGATTGTTGCTATCCTGCATTTGCTGAGAACGGATGTTTTGAAAAGCCTGACGGACTGGATTGCCGCTAACGAAACTTTTTTGACATGCTTGATCCGGTAGACCCTTCATGAACTTAGGCTCAAAGGGCAGGGCCAGTTTGTTACAAAACTTTGCAAGCAGGCGGTTTGCTTTTCCAACAAAGGCGTTTTGCTCGTGAAGCAAAGACGGAATGCCTAAGCTTTTGGCGGCCATAAGTGGTGGCACAGAGGGATAACCACCAAATCCAATAACAGCAGAAGGAGCAATTGATTTAAGGAGCCCTCGCGCCTTGAATGTGCCGGTAACTAATTCAACAACAGAACTAAAGCGCTTTACGAGTGAAACGCCCGCTAGAGCACCTGACGGCAAGACATGGATCTCGTCAGCTGGGAAGTTAGGAGCTATCTGTTTCCCACGTTGATCCGTTAGCAGCACAACCTTGATGCCCTTGTCAGACAAAACTTCAGCAACAGCTTGGGCAGGAAATAGGTGCCCACCTGTTCCTCCCGCTGCTATCGCAATTGTTGTTGTGTTTGTCTGAGTCATCTCGGGTCTAAATCTAGGTTCTAATTGTGCAGTCTTTGTGCAAAAGCGGTTGCAATAAAGGTGAAAGAAACATTCAGCTCAGGGAGCGAAATGGCGAAATTTGGGTGATGGTCGTTTGCGCGTAAAGGCAAGGACAGCTCCCATGCCAAAAGCCATCGCTAAAAGCGATGAGCCTCCATAGGAAATGAAGGGAAGCGTCATGCCTTTGGTTGGAATTAGGTTCAACGAAGAACTCATGTTGATAATGGCTTGCAAACCAAACTGTAGGAGGATGCCTGAGGCAGCGAGAGTGATGAAGAAGTCTTCTTCTTTCATCATTCTAAGAAACCCTCGAAGGACCACAATCATAACGAGGAAAACGATAATGAAGCAGGCAATAGCGCCGAACTCTTCACCGATGACGGCGAAAACAAAATCAGCGTGGGCATCAGGCAGTGCTGATTTAATGCTACCTTCGCCAGGGCCTCTCCCAAAAAGTCCGCCTTTGCTAAAGGAAAGTATGGATTGTGTGACTTGGTAGGCATCATTGCCGGCTGGGTCCAAAAAGATATCGATACGGGTTTGCACATGCGGCAGGAGCGCATATGCGAGCAAAAGGCCCAGGCTGCCGGCGATGATTAATCCAACGACCCAGTAGATGCTCAATCCGGCTAGAACCAATTGCATGCCCCAAATCGCGGCTACCAACAGCGTTTGCCCCAGATCGGGTTGCAGTATTAGTAAGGTGACCACGATACCAAAGAGAATGAATGAGATTAGATTACCAGGCACCGTGGATGTATCTCTTTGCAGAGTAAACAGCCAAGCAGCAACAATCGCAAAACAAGGTTTCATGAATTCAGAAGGCTGGAGAGAAAAACCCATGATTCCAATCCAGCGGGTCGCTCCATTCATTTCAGTTCCAGCGAGCAAAACCAACACAGAAAAGAAAAGGGATGCGAGGAAACCAAGAATGGCAATCCGCCTAACAAGCTGAACTGACAAAACTGAGACTACTGCCATGGCTATTGTCGCGATGGGTAAAAAGATAAGATGTCTTTGTGCAAGGCCGAAACTGGTGAGGCCAATGCGCTCAGCAATAGCAGGAGAGGCTGCAAAAGAAAGCAGTCCGCCAAAAGCGAGCATCAACAGGAGACAGGCTAGCGTCCAGCGATCAACTGTCCACCACCAATGGCCGATAATAGACCGGTCTGTGCGGGGCACCGTTTGCATAATAAGCCTTCAAAAATATAGTCTGACTATTTGTCAGTCAGCTTAAAAACTTCTTCTTTAAAAAACTCTCCGCGCTTCTCGAAGCTCGGAAACTGGTCAAACGAGGCACAAGCAGGTGACAACAAAACAACGGGATTAGAGGACATACTCAACTCCGCCGCTTCAAATGCTTGCAGGACTGCTTGATCGATCGTACCTGATTTAGAATAAGGTAATTGACCTACTAAACTGCCAGCAAAGTAATCCTGCGACTCGCCAACTAAAAATGCCTGACGAATCGGGTTTAGGCAAGTCAAGAGTTGGTCAATTCCACCTTCTTTTGCTCTTCCGCCGACTATCCAGTAGATATCGTCGTAACAAACTAGGGCTTTTTCGGTTGCTTCCGCGTTAGTGGCCTTGGAATCGTTGATAAAAGTAGTTTTACCTACTTTGGCCACGAACTCTTGTCTGTGTTCTAATCCCGTGAAAGAAAGTAGGCCTTCTACTATCTTTTCAACCGGCAAATTTAGGGCTTTGCAGCAGGCATAAGCGGCCGCGGCGTTCTGCCAATTGTGTGCTCCCGGCAATCTAGCGTTTTGCTTGAGGTCAACAACAATTCGATTGTTGTCGTCGTGGTCCACAAGTAACCCGTCCACCGCTGTAACGCCTTGTTCTAACTGCCGTGTGCTGGAAATTTGAATTATGCGGGAACGGCGCTCAGCGTATCGTTGTGCCAAGGCAGTACAGACCTCGTCATCTACGCCTATAATCGCAAAGTCGTCGGAACCTTGATTATCGAAAACTCGTTCTTTAGCCGCGATGTAACCACTGAGATCGCCATGACGGTCAATATGGTCAGGACTGATGTTGAGAATGAGTGCGACTTTGAATTTTTGGCTGTGGGTCAACTCCAGTTGATAAGATGACATCTCTAAGACAAATGTCCCGCGATCCTCTTGGGGCTCCAATCCGAGAACAGCGTAGCCCAAATTGCCACCAATTGAGACTGACTTGGAGGCCTGTTTGAGTATGTGCCCTATCAGTGCTGTTGTAGTTGATTTCCCGTTCGTGCCGGTTATTCCGACAAACTGAGCATTACCTTGTGCAACAGCCAACAGTTCAGTGTCTCCAATGATCGGGACACCGGCATCCTTTGCCATTTGTGCCACCGGGTGTGGCGTTGGGAATGTATGAGGAATACCAGGAGACATGACCAATGCGTCAAAGCCAGCCAAGTTTTCATCGGCAAGATCTCGGCATGAAACACCAGAAGGAAGCTCTGGCCTTGTCATGTCATCCCAAGCGACAACTTCTGCACCAGCCTTTGCTAACGCTTCACAAGTTGCTAGCCCCGAACGTGCTAGGCCAAGAACAGCGATTCTTTTCGAACGGAATTTCTCTAGGGAAATCATCTCTAACGAAGCTTAAGAGTAGCGAGACCAATTAGCGCTAAGATGAAGGCGATGATCCAGAAACGAATAACGATCGTAGGCTCGGCCCAACCCTTTTTTTCGTAGTGGTGATGCAGAGGGGCCATGCGGAAAACCCGCTTTCCCGTCATCTTGAAAGAAGCCACCTGGACGATTACAGAGACTGTTTCAAGGACGAACAAGCCGCCTATAATCGCAAGAACGATTTCATGTTTTGTTGCAACCGCAATAGTACCGAGCGCGGCTCCTGCCGAAAGAGATCCTGTGTCACCCATGAAGATCATCGCCGGCGGAGCGTTGAACCAGAGGAAACCAAGGCTTGCGCCGACCAAAGCAGCGCAGAATATAGCAAGCTCACCAACACCTGGGACATAAGAGAGTTGCAAATAAGAAGCGAACACCGTGTTGCCAACAAAATAGGCGATGAAGGCGAAAGATCCGGCAGCGATCATGATAGGTACGATAGCCAGTCCGTCTAATCCGTCCGTCAGATTTACAGCGTTCGATGAGCCAACGATTACAAGTGCGGCGAAGACTGGAAACGCCCATCCAAGATTAATCAGGACGTCCTTCAGAAGAGGCAAAGCGAGCTGGTTTTGGAGAGAGCTCGGAGACAGATAGGAGAGCAGAAAGGTGCCAACAGCGGCGGCCAGCACTTGTAGGAGAAACTTGTAACGCGATTTGAGGCCTGAACTGTTACGCTTCGTTACTTTGATCCAGTCATCCATAAAACCGATGAGGCCAAAAGTTGACGTGATAAACAAAGCGATCCAAACGTAGCCATTGTTGAGGTCTGCCCAAAGCAAGGTAGAAACAGCGAGCGAAAGCAAAACCATTGCGCCACCCATTGTTGGGGTACCTTTTTTGGTCAACAAATGGCTTTCTGGGCCGTCATCTCTGATCGGCTGCCCTTCTTTTTGTTTAGAACGGAGCCACTTGATGATCGGGCGTCCAGTTATAAAACATAAGATTAGCGCCGTCATCAGCGCTCCGCCGCTTCTGAATGTTAGGTAGCGGAACAAATTGAGGAAACTGTAATCTTCAGCGAGAGGGACGAGCAGATTGTAAAGCATTGTTTTCCTTGTTTTTACGATCCCTTGAGGGCTGTCACAAGCGGGGCCATTTTACTGCCAAGTGAGCCTTTAACCAAAACTACGTCTCCTGCTTGAAGGGTTTCAAGCAAAGGAGATTTCAGTTCTATGGCGGTTGATTTGTGACAACCAACTAAATTTCTTGGCACAGCTTCTAGCAAGGCTTTGCTGTCACTGCCAGAGGTGAAGACCAGATCGATGCCATTTTCTATAACGGTCGAGGCTAAGTCTGCATGCATCTCGCAGCTTTGAGTGCCCAATTCACGCATGTCACCCAGGACTAAAACGGTTCTTCTGTCTCTGCCCAATTGAGCCAATGTTCGGATTGCGGCCTCGACTGCTGCTGGGCTGGCGTTGTAACTCTCATCGATCAAAGTGAATTCTTGGTTGTCAGCTGTACTGCACAACAGCAATTGACCTCGACCAGGTAGCGGGAGCACTTCAGCTAGCTTGTCTGCTGCCTTTTCAACATCACCATCAGCAGCATGGACAGTTAGCAATGCTGCTAGGGAATTGAGAGCCCAGTGTTGGCCACTCAGCGACAGCTTATAGTCTATTTTCGTGCCACTGATCTGAGCAGATATCTGCTGTTCATTTGTTGCTTGATCAAAGGAACAAGACAAGAGATGTGCGTCAGAACTGGGATCGGTCCCAAACGTCAGCAATTGACAATCAGGTCTGTTGGTTGACAGTTGTGCGGAAAGGAATTCGTAGTGGTCATCGTCTCTGTTGAGAATCGCGGTACCGCTTGGCAGTAACCCATCGAATATTTCTGACTTTGCCAAAGCGATATCTTCAATAGAGTCAAAAAACTCACTGTGTGCGGCTGCGATGGCCGTGATAATGGCAATATGTGGTTGTGCCAGTTTGCTGAGAGGGCGGATCTCTTCTGGCGCGCTCATGCCCATTTCCAAAATGGCGTACTCGGTTTCCTTAGGGAGCCTTGTTAAGGTTAAGGGGAGACCATAATGATTGTTGAGGTTGCCAACTGTCCCATTAGTGATACCAACAGCCTCAAAAGCTTTGATCAGAAGCTCCTTAGTGCCGGTTTTGCCGACGCTGCCCGTGATGCCGATAGTGTGAGCGGTTAATCGGGCTCTAGCTGCTTTGGCAAGGTCCCAAAGTGCGTCGAAAGAATTTTCAACAACTATGACGTTTTCTTTGAGGTCTTTTTTGTCTTCAACCAAAAAACCGGTCGTGTTTCTTGCTACGGCTTGTTCCAAATAATCATGGCCATCATTGAATTCACCTCGGATCGCAACGAACAGATCACCTTTGCTTACAGTTCTGCTATCGATCTGAATACCGTCTATAGAGAAATCCCTTGAAAGATTGCCTCCGACGGCGTTCGCGATTTCTTGCCCCGTCCAAAGGGCAGAGGTAGGTTCTTGGGT
>CAJQQJ010000350.1 GCA_905480445.1 uncultured Alphaproteobacteria bacterium
TCAAGCGCATGAAGTGCTGGATGATCAAGATCGCTGGTGGTCACAAAAAGTTCGGGTTGGCTGACGAAAGGTTTCTGCATGACAAAAGTTACCAAATATTCCAGCCTATGGGAATCCTCTAGTTATGCTGAGGTCTCGAGAAGTCAGACGTACCGCCACCAATATCAACGATGAGCGCCAGTGCTTCTTTTTGCAGGCTTCTTTCAAAGTCAAAAGCCGCCGCCAATGGCTCGTATTGGAATTCAACCGACTTGAAACCAGCTGTCTTGAAACATTCGCGCAGAGAGTTTTCTGCCTTTTGATCTTTGTCTGGATTGCTCTCAAAGAAAAACACAGGGCGCCCTACGACGACTTTATCCAGAGGCGCCTTTGCTTGTGTTTCGGCTGTCTTTTTTAATCTCTCAACGAATCCGGACACAATGGATGCGAATGGTACTTTCTTGCCCATTACAACTGTCTTCTCGTCAAAGAGGGAAGTTCCCAACAATGACTTGAGTGCGCGCAGGTAGCGGCCATTGTCTCCCGCAATGTAGCGCTCTTTCGCTTCTTCGCCGATAAAGTCGTGTTTCTCATCATCGTCGAAAAAGACAGCCGTCGGCGCGGTCAGTTTTCCATCTGCGAACTCAACCAATTTGACTGAATTCGCAGCCACGTAACCTAGTGCCGAATTAGAAGTGCCAAAGTCAAAGCCACAAGCGCCACTTGCTTCTGCATGAGACATGAGAAGTTTCCTGTAAATCAGGGTGATGAAGGAGGACGGTTACTAAAGGAAGTAAAACAAAAAATCAAAGGCAAATGAGATCAAAGCAAAGACCAAATCGCCAGAGCAACAACGGCAACCATTGCTGCAGCCATCGCCAAGTTTATTCGTGACTGCGTTGAGGGAGCCAGATCCAGTCTATGCAAGGAAATGCCTGCCCAAAGCCAAACTAAATGAAGTGGAATCCAAATCGCGTTATAGATCATGAACTTCAGCGTTGTTTCCATTACCAAGTTGTCTGCCATGAAAGCAAATCCGGTAAACAAGGTGGTGTTAACAGCATAGCATTTAGGATTGATGAATTGGAGAATGAAGCCATCCATAAATCCCGGCTTAGATTTGGCCTCGATAAAGGCGATTTTCGCACCTGCAGTGGCAATCTTAAAAGCTAGATAAAGGAGGTAAATCGTAGATAGGACTAGTAGAACATTTCGAACAATTGGCACTGAAAAGATGATAGCCGCCAATCCCGTAACAACAGCCAGTCCAACAGCGAAATTCCCAACGCACAAACCAGAAACATAGCTCAAGCCTGGCCCCCGACCATAAGCTGCCCCAATGCCAGCTGTAGAGAGAACACCCGGCCCAGGGGTAATTATCAAAAGAAAAACAGCGAGAGCGAAAGCTAACAAAATCTAGAATCCTTGGAAAAGCATATCGAGAGCATCGGAGATCTCCCAGAACTGGTCAGATAGATTAGTAACAGGGTCTTTCAACTGGCTAACTGGCACTGCGGAAATGTATTGAGAAACCATTGAGTAGGCTTGCCCTTCGATTTCAAACGTTGGATTTAGTCTCTTGCCCTGTGAAGGTGCAATCTCGACTGGCATCAACGGCGCAACAATTCGAGTGTTCAAACCATCAAACAAGTCGGCTTGAACGTCAATTAAGAAACCCTGCCCTGGTAGCCCAGGGTAAACATCATATTTGGCCACTAGAAGAGGCGGTACTTTTCAAGAGGCAATCCGTGCTTTTCCACATAGCGATTTGAACTCTCGATCGCCTTCTGATTTTCTCTCAGCCAGGCCTCTTCTTTTGCCCTTTTTACGGCTTGACGAAGGCCAACTTCTGCTGCCTCAGAGAGGCTCAAGCCTAATTCCTTTGCCTCACGAATAAGTTCTACATCGAGAGAAAGATTGGTTGGTTTCTTTTTGCGCGAGATCCTATTCATGTTTCTGCTCCATAAATATAAGCATAAAATATGCGCACAACCATGTAAACAAGCTATCTCCGATTACCAAAAATCTTCTGGCGTCTTTCCCGCATCTTGTCATTGGCTTCCACTGAACCATCATGGAACGAACCAAACCAGCGATCCCAGGGCATCTCTAATGTGCCGTAATTGCATTCAAAGTACCGGTGATGCAGCTGATGAAAAAAGTCCCCCATCGCTAGACGGCTTTTATCTTTCACGACAAAGCTTTCGAAGCCAGCATGAGATGTAACCGCCTCCAACGCTTTGAACTGCATATGAAAAAGAAAGTGAATTGGATGTGATAAAACAACCCAGTGGATCATCGCGCTGCTCAAATAGAGGAGATGCTCAATCGGATGCATGGACATGCCAGACCATGGGCCGATGTTGATATTGCGATGATGAAGGCTGTGAGCCAGTTTATACAGCGGTGGCCAATGTAGAAACCGGTGTATCCAATAAAAATGGATAGAGCCCCAGAGTGGCTGTAGCAAGAACAAAGCAACGAACCAGTATGGGTTATCTGACCAAAGCAACAGAGGAACGTAGCCGTTGGCATAGCCCCAGAACATTAGGACTTCAAACCCAGTCCAAATCGTAACGCCGCTCACCAATGTCCAAAACATGTTGTCCCAGACCTGGTTACGGAACAAGAAGTTACCATTTTTGCGAGCCAGATCACGCGGATCAAATTTCCGCTTCTTCCCTTGTTGCGTTAAGGTGTAGAAAAAGAGATGGAGGCCGCCAGCAACAACAACCATAAAAATCATGTTGCGAGCATAGATTTCTGCAATCCAACTGGGCTCAAAACTCCTGCAACGATCCAGAGCTGGTTGCCACCAATGCCAAGTGGCAATAGCCAGCAGAAGAACAAGCACTCTTGTTGTAACGACATGCCAAGAGACAGAAAGCCAACGTAAAATCTGAATCGGCCTGGGTGGCAGATCAAACAAAGGTGACAGTTTGATCTTCTCGGCCGGTAGCCAATTCCACCCACTCAGTCTCATTTTCTTAGACCCACAGAATCATCAATCAATTGGACTGAAAACTAAGACAGTGGGCCCGTCAATGAAATTCTAGAGTTACATATCCATCGCTTCAGCGACTTCAACAGAACCATGTCCACCAACTAAGACAGGGCATCCTTTGGCGATTTCGATCGCGGCTTCGATTGAATCAGCTTCAACCAGTGAATAGCCAGAGAGTGGATTGGATCCACCATTGTCTTCGACACCGTCAGCCGTAACGGTTTTGGATAGCCCAACTGGGTTACCGCCATCGACCAAAGCTGGCCCAATTGATTGCATCCAGGCACCCCATGCAGCCATGACCTTTTGACCTTCTTCTGGCGTCGCTGGCGTCTGACCACCATGATAAGCGAATACGAATTTAGCCATGAAATTTCTCCTTTGAATTAACTTTATCTGAACTCAAATTCGGTTCAGTATTTATAGGACGAATGAGACCTACCCTATTAGACACGTCAAGACCAAAAAATTGGAGTTTATTGTGCGCGCGCCTTTTTCAGCCTTTTCAGACCAGGAATTTCGAGCACGTTTTAATGAAGCGCGCAAATCACTCCGCAGCGCAAACCTAGACGCCTTAGTCATAGTCGCACCTGAGCACCTTTTTTACTTTGGTGGTTATGATTCATGGGTCGCTGTTAACTCCCCACAAGCTATGATTTTCACCTCAGGTGACGATGAGCCTACACTCATTTTGAGGGACGTAGACTTAAGTTTGGCGACGGAGACCTCCTGGTTGAATGACATTAGAACTTACAACATGGTCTTGGAAGATTACCCGACGCGCGTGAAAGAGATACTGCACCAGAAAGGCCTAACTGGCGGGAAGATTGGAGTAGAAAAGCAATCATACGCTTTGACTTACAGTCTTGGTCAGGCCCTAGAGGCAACACTCCAAAACTTTGAGTTTGTTGATACCACCAATCAGCTCGGTGCTTTGCGTCTCATCAAATCTCCTCAAGAGTTGGTCTATATCAACAAAGCAGCAACTTACGCTGCATCAGGACTCGTGGCCCTGGAATTTCATTCAAGAGTGGGTGTCAATGAAATGACATTGGGAACAGAGATCGACTATGCCTTGCGTAAAGCTGGCAGCGATTACCCAGCCATTCCGACGGAACTAACCAGCGGTTCAAGATCCGCCGGTTGCCACGGAACACCGAGAAACCGCATCGTTGAAAGCGGCGATCTGGTCCATGCAGAGTTTGCAGGTGTCGAGCAACGTTATCACGCCGTTGCATTCCAAACCCTGGCTTGTGGTGAGCCTTCTCCAGAAGCAATAGAACTCTATAACACAGGGCTTGCTTCGCTTCGAGCGGGCATCGATGCTATCAAACCAGGCGCGAATGTTGCTGCTGTCGAGGAAGCATCCTTGGAACCATTGAAGGCTCTGGGCTTGGAAAAAGCGGCAATGATGCGGTTCGGTTATGGCATTGGCATCGCCTACCCACCTATCTGGTTGGAAACACTACAGATAGCCCGAGGGTTTGATCAAAGTCTGGAACCAGGAATGGTTTTTGTCCTCCATTCTTGTTTGGAACTACCCAGTGAGAACCTGGGTATTATTCAAGGTGGAACCTATCACTTGACGTCAACGGGCTTAGAAATGATTGTTGGCACAGGTGATTGTGAATTAGTGATTCTTTAATTTGTTCTTGTTATGTTCTCATTCGTTTGATACACCTTTCTCTCATTCAGGAGAGAGACATGAAGGGTTTCCAAGACGGAAGTTCAACATTCGCAAGAGACATGCGGCGGGGACGAGGCGCAGTTACCAACACGAGTGGACGCTTTGAAAATGAGGAAAGAGTGGCTAGTGACGACGGATGGTCAAGCCTTGACGAGCTAGCACAAGTTAACACTAAGACTTCGGTTACCCTAGAAACGCCTAGAACAATAATTACCAAGAACCAATCGCCAGACATCCCTTTTGATCGGTCAATCAATCCATACCGTGGATGTGAACATGGGTGCATCTATTGTTTTGCGCGCCCTACCCACGCCTTTTTGGGGCTGTCACCAGGTTTGGATTTTGAGGCTAAACTCTTTGCTAAACCTGACGCGCCACAGCTTTTGGAAAAAGAACTACGATCTAAAAGCTACAGGCCTGCGCCCATTGCAATTGGTACGAACACAGACCCTTATCAACCCATTGATCGACAGTACCGGTTAATGCGTCAGATCTTAGACGTTTTGAGAGATTTCAATCACCCCATCACTATTACGACGAAATCCGCTTTGATCTTGCGTGATCTCGATATCTTGGCTGACATGGCGAAGCAGGGTCTGGTGTCCGTTGCCATTTCGGTCACTTCCTTAGATGCTAAATTATCGAGAACAATGGAGCCCAGAGCCTCAACGCCGATGAAAAGGCTAGCCGCGATTTCAGTTCTGAGAGAAGCTGGTATTCCTGTTGGTATCCTGACCTCACCTATGATCCCAGCGATTAACGACCATGAGTTGGAAGACATATTGTCGGCCTGCAAAAGCGCCGGAGCCCTTTGGGCAAGATACATCCTTCTGCGCATGCCTTACGAAATCAAACATTTGTTTCGCGAATGGCTAGAAGAAAATTTCCCAGACAGAGCAGACAAAGTCATCAAGCTCATCAAAGAGACTAGAGGCGGTAAGAACTACGACGCTCAATGGGGTAAACGTATGAAAGGCGAAGGCCAATATGCTGAATTGTTAGCCTCACGTTTCAGGTTAGCAAAAAAGAAATACGGTCTTGATTACAAAAACCCACCGCTCAGAACTGATTTGTTTAAGCCGCCACTGGCCACTGCCAATCAATTGGCTTTGTTTAGCTAGTCAAAATTGGTGACCGCCTGATAGCGATCAGAACGATATCCATTGAAATCGGTTGTTGTGGCCGATCCATAAGCACCCATGTCGTAGAAAGCGACAATGTCTTCTTCCGCGATAGAGGCTGGAAGGTTTAGTTTGCCTGGTAGTTGATCAAGAGAGTCACAAGTCGGACCAAAAACTGTGAAGGCTTCGTCTCTGTCCTTCTTTTTCTCCGCTTTGGGCGTGTAGACTTCAAACCGAGGCAACATTCGAATGATATGACTTTCCTGAAAACCGCCATAAACGCCGTCATTTAGATAAAGACGCCCATCCTCCTTGATGGCTTTTACTTTAGTTAGCAAAACAGTGGAACCAGCGACCATTGCACGACCTGGCTCGCATAGAAGCTCCGGTTGATTATCACCAAAAGCCTGTTCCACAGCCTCTTTGATAACTGACATATAGACGCTCAAAGCATCAACGTCGTCCAATGGGAAATCGACAGGAAAACCACCACCGACGTTCAAGCGAAAGAGATCAACATTTGCACTGCGCGCGATTTCGGCGGCAGCCAAAATGTAAAGGCGATAGGCCTCTGCTTTTCGGCATTGAGACCCTGGATGAAAAGCCAAAGAAACTTTGAAGCCCAAACGAACTGCTTCTCGCGATAACTCGACCGCTTCTTCCTGAGTTGCACCGAATTTGGTACCAAAATCGTAGCCTGCGCCGCCCAGATCCAAATGGAAACGAACTGAAGCCTCAACCTCCTCCGCCTTGTTTCCAACCGTCTCTCTGAGCTTCTTGAGTTCAGACAAGCAATCGACGGAGAACGATCTGACTCCAAATTCTTCAAAAGCAATTCGGTTCTCTGAGCGGCTACGAATGGGATTGTTGTAATGAAGCGCGGCGGCTGGTGAATGTTGCTTGATCAACTCGATTTCTGCTAATGACGCCACGTCGAACGCCGACATACCTGCGTCAACAAGGGTTTCAATAACTTGGTGAACCGGGTTTGCTTTGACCGCATAGGTCACTAAGCCGGGAAACAGGTCGCAAAACTGTCGATAGGTTCTGGCTAGTTCTTCGGCTGAGAAACAGTAAAGAGGCGTATCCTGGTGATAGTCTCTGATCGCCTGAAGAAGGTCCTTTTTCAGATCACTTCGCACGAAACCAAAATCTACATCAGTCAGTTTTTGAATTGCATTCACGACTCTAACTCCCTTGTTGATATAATAATCGCTCAACGACTGGTCAGAATGTAGACTTCACTCTTTACTAAATTTCCTATATTCTGTGCAAATAGCATGCAATTTGGGCATTTTGTTTAATGTTAAGTGATACTGACCAGAAATTGATAGATCTACTTCAAGCTAACGCTCGACTACCAATCTCGGACATTGCGCGAAAATTAGGGGTTTCTCGGACCACTGTTCAAGCAAGATTGGATCGATTGGAAGACGGCGGTGTGATCAAAGGCTACACGCTTAGGTTGGCCGACGAAAAACTGCAAAACAAGATCAGGGCTCTTGTAACGATCAAGGTTGAAACTGGCAAAGCCATAGGCGTCATTTCTCAACTAAAAAAAATGGTTGAGGTTGATACCCTGCATTCCGTGAGCGGGCGTTATGATTTTGTTGCCGTCATTTCAGGAGACACTCCCGAAGGCGTCGATCAAACTTTAGACAAGTTTTGGGAGATCGACGGAGTGTTAAACACTGAGTCGGCGCTTATTTTATCGACGAAACTCGATAGGCGCTAAAACAAACCAAGATTAGAGTAAAGCCTCTATCAAAAACGGCCCATCATGCTTCAAAGCAGCAATCAACAATGTCGCCAACTCCTCCGCAGTTTCAGCCCGCCCTGCTTCAACACCCATTGAGTTTGCCAACTGAGGCCAGTTAATCGTTGGATTATCAAGTGTCAGCATATCCCTTGCGCGTGGACCAGGGTTATCAAAACCAAGGTTTGACATCTCACCCTTGAGGATCGCGTAAGCACGGTTCGAAAGAACGATGGTTTTAACATTCAAGTTTTCCCGGGCTTGGGTCCACAAGGCCTGGCAAGAATACATGCCGCTGCCATCTGCTTGCATTGCAATCACTGTTCTATCTGGACAAGCCATGGCCGCTCCTGTTGCCATTGGAAAGCCTATACCAATAGCGCCGCCAGTTCCCTGCAACCAAGTATGTGGCTTGGTTCTCTTGGTATAAGGGAAGAAACCGCGTCCCGACGTGATAGACTCATCTGCCAGAATTGCGTTTTCTGGCATCAAAGCCGCCAAGACCTGAGCAATGTTATCAGGGTTAAGTGGTCCAGATGGCAATTCCGTTGCTTCATACGGCTCATGGATCGCCTTAACGTTTCCGCCTAATTCATCTGCAACGGCTACGAGTGAATCAACCCCGTCCTCATCTTCGGCGGCCAATTCTACAATTTGACATCCATCTTGAAACAGACGCCTTGGGCGCCCAGGGTAGGCAAAGAAACCAACGGGCTCTACAGCATTCACCAAAAAGACTTGTTCAATTCCAGCCAGCTGTTCCAACGCTTGTGGAATGGGGTAACGAACGCGGTCGATAAAGACGCGTCCCGCACCTCTTTCAATACGTCCGTTTGATCCTTGCGCCAGGAATCTTGCTCCTGTTGCTTTTACAATTTTACTAATTGCGTTGAGACCTTCGTCTCTGAGCGTCAATCCTGACAGCACAAAAAGACATTTGTCGCCTAGCTGCTTTGCAATTCTGGCAGCTGCCACGATACGATCACTCGGCACTTCATTGGCCAAAGCCGGCGCAAAGACTTGGGCCTCCTCTTCCTGGTCTGTCCAAGCCATGTCAGACGGCAGGATAAGCGTTGAAATATTCCCAGGAGGGCTTTTTGCGAAGGCAATGGCCTCCGCAGTGTCACGGCCCAGATTTTCAAGCCTGGTTGTTGTTCGCACCCAGGCCGAATTGCTAGCCGCAATGGCCTCAATGTCTGAGGTCAGCGGTGAATCAAGATGACGATGATAAGTGGCGTGTTCTCCAACAATGTTAACCATTGGAGATTTAGCACGGCGGGCATTGTGAACATTCGCCAAACCATTCGCCAAACCTGGTCCAAGGTGCAAAAGCGTGCCTGCTGGTTTGTCGGCCATTCTGGCGTAGCCATCAGCGGCACCCGTTGCTACCGTCTCTTGTAAACAAAGCACCGACCTCATTTCCGGTGTCTGATCCAAAGCTGCAACGAAATGCATTTCAGACGTACCAGGATTAGTGAAACAGGTATCCACACCGCCCTGCAACAGGGTGTCAACCATCAACAAAGCACCACTTCTTTTCATGAGATCAAGCTTCCCTTCTAGAACTAACGGCATCAGCCAAGACACAAAGCAGCTCAAAAATCATTGAGGCACCTACCCAGGCTGTATTGCCACTCGGGTCAAAGGGCGGCGATACTTCAACGAGATCTGCACCTATCAAATTCACGCCTTGCAGCAGTCTCACCATCTGCTGAGCTTGGAAAGTTGAGAAGCCACCAATTTCCGGTGTACCCGTTCCAGGCGCCTGCGATGGATCAATGCCGTCAATATCAAAAGACACGTAGGTTTTATGATCGCCTACGATCTGACGGGCTTCGCTCATGACGTCCTGAACACCGCGGTCCATGAGCTCTTCTATACGAATTATCCTGACACCGACTTCTTCGGCATAGTCAACGTCATCGGTTCCGTACATGGTGCCACGGATGCCAATTTGGATAACCTTTTTAGGGTCGAGACATCCCTCTTCGATTGCACGACGGAAAGGCGTTCCATGAGTGTACTTGAAACCATCGAAATAGCTGTCGAACAGATCAGTATGAGCATCGAAATGGATCATCCCGACCGCACCGTGTTTCTTTGCTATTGATCTCAACACTGGA
>CAJQQJ010000351.1 GCA_905480445.1 uncultured Alphaproteobacteria bacterium
GTGCCAGAGACTGTTCGATCGCCATGTTGCGCATCGACTTTTGCAACTTCTCGAAAGCGCGTACTTCAATTTGGCGAACGCGTTCGCGACTGATGTCATAAACCTTGCTGAGATCTTCCAACGTTGACGGATCTTCCTTCAATCGACGCTCAACGATAATGTTTTTCTCACGATCATTAAGGCCGTCCATCGCTTCGATCAGCATGGCACGTCGAACATCCATCTCTTGCTGGTCGGCTACAACGGTTTCTTGGCTCTTTTGCTTGTCATCAACAAGCCAGTCTTGCCATTCGCCATCACCGTCGACACGGACAGGAGCGTTAAGGGATTGATCACCACCGGATAGGCGGCGGTTCATATTGACAACTTCGAACTCTGCGACGTCAAGACGTGTCGCGATTTTAGTCACATTTTCAGGACTAAGGTCGCCGTCTTCGATGGCTTGCATCTGGCCTTTGAGCTTACGAAGGTTAAAGAACAGTTTCTTTTGAGCAGCTGTTGTACCCATCTTAACCAAAGACCATGAATGCAGGATGTATTCCTGAATGGATGCACGCACCCACCACATGGCATAGGTTGAAAGGCGGAAGCCTCTCTCAGGGTCAAAGCGCTTGACCGCCTGCATCATACCGACGTTACCTTCGGCAATCAGGTCGTTGACTGGCAGGCCGTAGCCGCGGTAGCCCATTGCGATTTTTGCAACGAGTCGTAGGTGGCTTGTAACAAGTTTATGCGCAGATTCGCGATCTTCTTTTTCGCGCCAGCTTTTTGCCAGCATGTATTCTTCGTCTGCAGCGAGCATCGGAAACTTACGGATTTCCGACAAATAACGTGATAGATTACCCTCGCCCGACAGTGCAGGAACAGCAGGTAAATTAGCCATTTCTATTTTTCTCCTAATAACCAGAAGGGGAATCCTTCTGACCGCTTACTACCAATATAAAGGTATTCCAACGGCATATTTCAAGAGGTAGAGCGTAAAAATGGCTGAAAAACGGCTTTTTCAGTCAAAATCGACGGCAAAATGTTTCTAATCACTTGATTCTATTAGTTTCTGATCACGTCTTCGATAGCAGCTACATCATCGTTGCTTGTGTTGAAAGCGGTTACCATACGGACAATGCCTTCGCCATACTCTGGAATTTCATAAAATTCGAATCCCAGCTCTTTCAGCCTGTTTTGTTTGACATCAGGAATGCGAGCGAAAAGCATATTGCCGTCGACAGGGTAGGCAAGTGAGCAGTCAGCGGTGGCCTCTAACAAAGCTGCAATCTTTTTTGCTTGCAGATTGGCATTCTGCGCATTCCTTATCCAAAGATCGCCTTTTAGGTAGGCTGCCAATTGGGCCGACATAAAACGCAGCTTTGATAGTAGATGCCCGCTGCGTTTGCGCTTAATCTCAAAACTTTCCGCTTTGGCTTTATCGAAGAATATCACGGCTTCAGCTGCCAAGGCTCCATTCTTTGTAGCACCGAAGGACAAGGCATCAACGCCAACTTTCCAGGTCATCTCTGCCGGACTGCAGCCGGTCGAAACAAGGGCGTTTGCAAAACGAGCGCCATCCATGTGCAGCGCTAAGTTTCTTGTTTTGGCGTATTCGCCAATCGCAGCGAGTTCGTCCAACGAGTAAGCTGTGCCATACTCGGTTAGCTGCGTAACAGAAATAGTAGTGGGAGCAATGCGGTGAGCATCACCGGCCGGGAAGCGCACTTCCATGGCTCTGATTGCTTCCAGGTCCAACTTGCCGTTGAGGCCTGGGATGGGATTGAGCCGCGCTCCACCTGAGAAGAACTCCGGTGCACCATACTCATCGTGATAGATGTGTGAGAGCTCATGGCAGAAAACACCGCCGTGTGACGGGGTTAAAGTCGCAAGGGCCAAGGAATTGGCTGCTGTTCCCGTGAGAACGGGAAAGGCAGCAACTTCGGTTTCGAAAACTTCAGATAAAGACTCATCGAGAGATTTTGACCAAGAGTCTCCACCGTAGGAGCCAACTGCGCCCTGATTGGCTTCAATCAGGGCCTCCAGGATTTCAGGAGAGGCGCCAGCTGTGTTGTCACTTGCTAATTTCATGGGGTCAGGGTTCCAACTTCTTTCAGGGAATTGGCATCAAGAACAAGGACCTTGTTGCAGTTGCCCTCGCCGGTCAGGGTCACAAACAAGCGGTTTTGGCTCGCGGTTGTGCCTGTGATCTCACAGCCAGCAGCCCCCAGGCTTTGCGCAAGCACAGGGACTTCCTGATTTTTTTGCTTAGAGCGCTGGAATAGCGTAAAGCCAATGAATACGAAGCCGAGGATCAATATGATCCCGACGACGATGTTGAAAATTATGACCATTTTGCGCAAGTCTTTGCTCCTTTATTTGAGCGCTTACTAGCATGACCGGTCGACAGTGCAAAGAGGGCCACGTGCCAAGAATCATATGAGTCAGGATCAAGCCGACTATTGGCAATTGGAAATCAAACAATCGGATGTGGGGCAGCGCCTGGATAAAGTATTGGCCGTTCACCATGATGACCTTTCTCGAAGCCGTTTAAAATCGCTGCTGACCGACGGCAATTTGGCGCTAAACGGTGCTGTTTTCACCTCTCCATCCTATAAAGTGAGAGACGGCGACAGCATCAAACTGACTTTGCCGCCGCCTGTTTCTGTAGAAACCTTGGCGCAGGACATTCCACTGGATATTCTGCATGAAGACGAGGCAATCATCATCGTTAACAAGGCAGCAGGTATGGTTGTCCATCCGGCTGAGGGTAATCCTGATGGCACCTTAGTGAATGCACTTTTAGGGCATTGCGGTGATAGCCTGAAGGGTATCGGCGGTGAGATCCGACCTGGTATTGTCCACCGGCTAGATAAAGACACCTCTGGTGTCATGGTTGTTGCCAAGGACGAGGTTAGCCTCAACTTTATCTCAGAGCAGTTTGCAGAGCGCAGCCTTGATAGAAATTACTGGGCGCTTTGCTGGGGCAGGCCCTATCCGGCAGAAGGTGAAGTCGAAGCGGCGCTTGGCCGGCATCCAAAGAATCGCAAGAAAATGGCGGCTGTTATTCGCGACGGCAAATACGCCAAAACCTATTTCAAAGTGCTGGAGCGTTTCGGAACCGGCGTTGATAAAGCAGCCGCAGCCTTAATCCAGTGTAAGTTGGCGACGGGACGCACGCACCAAATAAGAGTCCATATGACCGAAATCGGTCACTCGATCATCGGTGACCCGCTTTATGGGCGCGCAACCAAAGACCGTTTGAAGCACCTAAGCGACGAGGTGGAAGAACAGGTGTCAAAGCTTGATCGGCAAATGCTGCACGCACGAACGCTTGGATTTATCCATCCAACAACAAAAGAGTACGTTTTTTTCGAAGTAGAGCCACCTGAAGATTTTTTGACCGCTTTGGCAGCACTTCGCGAAATGACCGCTTGCAGTTAAGGGCGCAGGCCCTATTTTATCGGGTAAAGTTTAATTCACAGTTTAAATCACCAGAGATCTGACATGAACATTAGTTTTGAGAAATCCTCCCTTCCCAGCGGCGGCGCTTTAGGTTTGCTGATCGAGAAAGATCTAGAACTAGGTAAGGCCGGTAAGGCCATCAATGAGGCCATGGGTGGCGGTCTAAAAGCCGCCATTGCAGCCGCTGGTTTTGAGGGCAAGGAAGGCAAGACGTTGGTTGTCGTTGCTCCTGCAGAGTTGGAAGTCAGCCATCTGGTTTTAATCGGTATAGGTAAAGGCAAGAAGGCTGGTGAAATGGCCTTCATCAACGCAGGTGGCGAAGCCGTGAAGTCGCTCGAGAATGCAGGCATTGCCAGTCTAGCAATTGAGTTAGATGCTGCAGACAGTGATAAAAACGCAGCGCGCCTAGCGTTCGGTGCTCAGCTCCGTACCTACTATTTCGACAAATACAAAACCCGTGAAAAAGACAGCGAAAAACCAGCGCGTCCTGATGTAGTGATCATGACAAAAAATCCCAAAGATGCGCGTAAAGAGTTCAGCGACATGGAAGGTGTTGCCTCTGGTGTCTTCATGACCAGGGATTTGGTCTCTGAACCAGCCAACATTCTCTACCCAGAAACGCTTGCGGACCGTGCAGCAGAACTAGCGGACCTCGGCGTTAAGATTACGACCCTAGGTCAGACGGAAATGGAGAAGCTTGGTTTTGGTGCATTGCTTGGTGTGGCACAGGGTTCGGCTCGTGAGCCCAAACTCGTCATTATGGAGTGGAAGGGTTCGGACAAAGGCGACAACGAGCGCCCTGTAGCTTTTGTTGGTAAAGGCGTGACTTTTGATACTGGTGGTATCTCCATTAAGCCAGCGGCTGGCATGGAAGACATGAAGTGGGACATGGGCGGTTCAGGTGTCGTTATCGGCCTCATGAAAGCCCTTGCTGCTCGCAAAGCCAAGGTTAACGCTATCGGTGTTGTTGGTTTGGTTGAAAACATGCCGTCTAGTACGGCACAGCGTCCTGGTGATATTGTAACTTCTTATTCTGGCCAAACGATTGAGGTCCTCAACACAGATGCGGAAGGTCGCTTGGTATTGGCTGACGCGCTTTGGTACACAGAAGAGCAATACAGCCCCCGTTTGATGGTCGATCTTGCAACGCTGACAGGTGCCATTATTGTCAGCCTTGGTATGGAAAACGCTGGTTTGTTCTCAAATGACGATAAGCTTTCACAACAATTGACCGCAGCAGGCCTTGATGTGGAAGAACCCGTTTGGCGTATGCCGATGGGTGACGTCTACAACAAGCAGCTTGCAAGCCCAGCCGCGGACATGGCCAACATCAGTCCTGGACGTTGGGGTGGTTCTATCACGGCTGCCTGCTTCCTTGAGCGTTTTGTCCAAGAGGGAACTCCTTGGGCTCACCTAGATATTGCTGGCGTGACTTGGAGTGACAAAGACAAGGCGACGAAGCGCAAGGGAGCCACTGGTTTTGGCGTTCGCTTGCTTGATCGTTTTGTAGCCGATAACTGCGAGTCTTAGAATAACTTGCCTGAAGTTCGTTTCTACCATTTAACCCGCACCCCGCTTGACCGGGTTTTACCAACTCTGTTGGAGAAGACCCTGGAGCGGGGCAAGCGGGCACTTGTCTTGGCGGAAAATGAACAACAGACTCAAGATCTGAATGTGCTGCTGTGGGCCTACAATGATCGTAGTTTCTTGCCCCATGGTTCTAAGGCCGAAGGTGATGCAGAGCGCCAACCCATTTGGATTACGGATGTCAGTGAAGCGCCTAATGGTGCTACCTACGCTTTTATGATTGGTGCGGCTCGCCTTGAAGACCCAGCGGGTTTTGAGATGTCGGCTTTGCTCTTTGATGGAAATTCAAGCCATGCTGTGTCCTTGGCTCGAGAAAGTTGGAAGACTTACAAGGAACAAGGGTTTGAAATTTCTTACTGGCAACAAAATGAACGCGGCGGTTGGGAGCAAAAAGCATGACTTCTTTACCTTGTAAAATCGATGATCTGCCAACACCTTGTTTGTTGCTAAGGCGTAGCCGGCTGGTTTCTAATTGCCAGAAAATGGCAACTAGAATGAGCGAGAAAGGTGTCAATCTTCGCCCTCATCTGAAGACAGCCAAATCCATTGACGTCGCAAAGATCGCAACCGCAGGACACAGTGGCGCCATCACTGTTTCTACTCTTGCAGAGCTGGAGTATTTTGCCGAGCATGGCGTCAAAGACATCCTCTATGCGGTGGGTATAGTTCCTCAAAAATTACCACGTGTTGCCAAGGTTGTTCAATCAGGCACCCAAGTCATTTGTATCGCCGACGGCATGTCTCAGTTTGCTGCGCTCAATGCTAAAGCTGAAGAGTTGGCATTCAACCTGGATCTTTTAATAGAGGTCGATGTTGGCGGTTTGCGTGGTGGTTTGTCTGAGGCTAATGAGATCCTCGACTTAGCGAAATCCATCTCCGATGCTTCTCATTTGTCATTCTTAGGGATTATGACCCACGCTGGTCATTCCTACGGCGGTGCAGATATTGCAGAGGTTAGGGCCATTGCGGAACAAGAACGAGCAGGGCTTGTGTCTATTGTTGAGCATCTCTCTGGCAATTCTATAGCATGTCAGATCGTCTCGGGTGGCTCGACCCCGACGGCTACTCATGGTGAGAGTTTTGAGGGTTTGACGGAAATGCGGCCAGGGGTCTACACATTTCAGGACCTTGATCAGTTTGGTCTTAAATCTTGCGCGCTAGATGACATTGTTGTTTCAGTTTTAGCGTCAGTCGTTGGTTATAATCCGCGGGTCGGCCGTATTCTGACTGATGCTGGTGGCTTGGCGTTGTCGAAGGATCTGGCTGCAAAGAAGTTCCTCAGTAACACTGGCTATGGCTGGGTTGCTGATACAGATGGCAGCTTGAGTGAAGGTTCTCTGTTTGTGGCTGACGTTCACCAGGAGCACGGCCTGTTAGCTGCCCCAGAAGGCAACCTTGACCCGGATAGCTATCCGGTAGGATCCTTGGTCACGATTTTGCCCAACCACATCTGTATGACCGCCGCTGCTTTTGATGGCTACTATGTTGTCGAAGATGATGGCCAAGTCACGGAGTTCTGGCCCCGCGTCAACGGCTGGTAATAACGAAACAAATTGAGGACTAAAGACTTGAGACAAGCGTTGAAACTTGTGTTGGAAAAGCCATGGTTTGAAAGAGCCGTTCTGCTGTTGATCGGCTTAAATGCGATCACGTTGGGCCTTGAGACTTCCGCTTATGCAATGGATAATTGGGGCGGCCTCCTAAAGTGGCTCGACAGCATAATCTTGGTTTTGTTCGTAGCGGAAATTGTCGCTCGATTGATCGTTGATTTCAAAGGCTTCTGGCGCGATCCATGGCGGATTTTTGACTTTATCGTTGTCGTAGTGGCACTAGTGCCAACTGCGGGACCGTTCTCTGTCTTGCGCGCCTTCCGTATTCTGCGTGTGTTACGCCTGATTTCAACAGTTCAATCCATGCGGCGAGTGGTAACTGGCTTGCTGTCAGCGCTTCCTGGTATGGGATCAATCGTGCTGCTGCTAGGACTTGTTTTCTACGTCTTCGCAGTTATTTCCACTAAGTTGTTTGGCGAGCAGTTTCCTGAATGGTTTGGTTCTTTGGGCGCATCATCGTACACGCTTTTCCAAATCATGACGTTAGAAAGCTGGTCAATGGGCATTGTCCGCCCTGTCATGGAAGCCTTTCCCTTTGCATGGATGTTGTTCATCCCGTTTATCGTGCTGACGGCCTTTACAGTGCTCAATTTGTTTATCGGTGTCATTGTTGATGCAATGCAGCAAGAGCATGAAGCCGAAGCGCGTTCAGAACGTGACGCCTTGAATGAGCAAATGGCTCAGGTTCTAGAAGAGGTACGAGCAATGCGAAGGGAAATGAAAGAGAAGTGATCTTTCATTGCTTTTCACTAATACTAGCAAATAAGAGATTCTATTGGCTGCGATAAACCGCATCAAATCGATGAAGAAATGTGCGCCATAGTCACTTACAACATAGCCTTTATGATGGCCGTTGAGGCGTTTAGTTTAATAGAGATTCCAGAAAACCATCAGATTGCTGAAACCATGCAACACAATTGATGGATAGAGTGAACCGCTTTTCTCACGCAGGCGAGCCGCAAAAAATCCTAGCCCGCAGACAAAAAACATTGCGATGAAAACTGATTCTCTATCGAGACCTAGGTATTGAAAATGTACAAAGCCAAAGGTCAAACTTGAGATTACGACCGCAACATCCATAGAGAACCTCTGTCGTAGCCAGCCATAAAGAAACCCTCTGAAGACAATCTCTTCACAAATCGGAGCAATCACCACAATTGAGAGAAAGGTGATGGCGAAAGAAATAAAAGCTCTGTTCTGCGTGATGAGATCACGACTAGCGTTTTTTAGTTCTTCACTGGGCTGTATTTGCAGAAGAACGGTTACGATACCCATTAAGAACATCAAGCCGAAATAGGTCAGAATCGCGGAGACGAACCATCTTTTAGAGTCGGGCATGATTGTCCCGATGGCCTGATCGGATATAGCTTCGCGTTTCTTGGTTCTAATGATCAGCTCTAGCATTGCTAGATTAATAAGAGCCGTCAGTGCCGCTGCAGAAATACCGGTGTAAGGATCACCAGGGACTGTTGGTTGTCCAATGAACCCAGTGGCTTTCATAACGAAAGTAATCACGACAGGTAAAACCACGAAGGCTAGGCCCAGGAACACAATTGTTCGGTCCGAAATCAGCGCTGGCCAGCGATCTGGCATCGTTTGATGGTCCATCCCTAAAGCCCAGCTGCTTCTTGAAGCCTTGCTTCTGCTTCTTCATATTTTGACCAAGCCTCTAACCAGAGTTCGTCGGCTTCAGTTAGCTCTTTTGTGACCGCTGCATATTCTTTGTTGTGAGCTATCAGCTGCTCTGGTGTCAAATCGGCAAACCCTGGGCTCATCATTTTTTCGTCGAGCTTAGTCTTTTGAGCATCCAATTGTTTTTGCCGCTTCTCCGCCTTGTCTAGCTTGTTTTTCATCGGCTTGAGCTGTTGGCGAAGTTGTGCGGCGGCTTGACGTTTGGCCTTCTTGTCGTTGGTTCGTTCAGCATCTTCGCTCGATTGAGCCGGCTTGGATTTGTCGGATGTCAGATAGTTCTTGTATTCGTTAAGATCGCCATCAAAAGGGCGACAAGTGCCTTGATCAACGAGCCATAGCTGGTCCGCAGTCAATTCCAACAGATTGAAATCGTGTGTTACTAGAATAACGGCGCCCTTGAAGTCGTTGATTGCATTGACCAGAACGCGGCGCATATCAATATCAAGGTGGTTTGTTGGCTCATCAAGCAGCAAGATATGTGGCTTCTCACGGGCTATCAAAGCCAAAAGCAGACGGGCTTTTTCGCCACCAGACAAATCACCGATTTTGGTTTCAGCGCGGTCTTTGTCATAGCCAAATCCACCGAGCCAATTGCGCGCCTCTGACTCATACATCTTCGCGTCTAATGACATGAAATGCTGAAGAGGGGTCATCTGTGTATTGAATTCGTCAGTTTGGTGCTGGGCAAAATAGCCAACCCGCAACTTACCAGGCTTGACCATTTCACCGGCTTCGGCCTTGAGCTTACCGGCGATCAGTTTTGCAAGCGTCGATTTACCGTTACCGTTGGAACCGAGCAG
Organism: uncultured Alphaproteobacteria bacterium; assembly: GCA_905480445.1. Taxonomy (GTDB): domain Bacteria; phylum Pseudomonadota; class Alphaproteobacteria; order UBA7985; family CAJQQZ01; genus CAJQQZ01. The sequence continues at coordinate 9,137 of CAJQQJ010000351.1, forward strand.
TGCGATACGATCATCAGGATCGATACGCAGTGAGAGGTTTTTAAGAACAGGATTGCCAGGTGTATAGCCGACTGCGATCTTGTCCATGGTGATCATAGGGGGTGCAAAGGATCCTGGATCAGCGAAGCGCAGCTGTACTGTGCGTTCATCCAACTCAACGTCTACTGTCTGAATTTTCTCAATCAGTTTCAAGCGTGATTGAGCCTGCTTGGCTTTTGAAGCTTTGGCGCGGAACCTGTCCACGAACTTCATCATGTGGGCTTTCTTGGCTTCTTGCTTTTTACTGAAAGCTGCCTGTTGGCTCATGCGTTCCGAACGCACTGCCTGGAACTGATCAAAGTTGCCGCGGTAAAGCGTCAGTTTTTTGCCAGTCAGATGAATGATCTGGTCGCAAACATTGTTCAGGAATGACCGTTCGTGACTGACCAGCAGGATTGTTCCGCGGTAGCGAGAGATAAAACCCTCGAGCCAGATCGCGGACTCAAGATCCAGATGGTTTGTTGGTTCATCGAGCAACAGCAGATCAGGTCTGGTGAACAGCAATCCAGCCAATGCCACACGCATCCGCATACCGCCTGACAGGGATTTGCAAGGTTGATTTTGTTTCTCAGTTTCAAAACCAAGGCCCGCCAGGATTTCAGCGGCACGAGCAGGTGCTGAGTAGGCTTCGATATCTTCGAGACGCGCGTGTATCTCGCCAAGTCGACCGATGTCTTGGCATGTCAGCTCTTCGGCAAGCAACGCGTTTCGTTCCGTATCCGCCGCCAAAACGGTTTCAATCAAAGAATCATCGTTGTCTGGAACTTCCTGCTTGGTGATGCCCAGCTTCCAACGTTCTGGGTAAGACACATCTCCCCCATCATAAGAGAGATCACCTGAGATGAGTTTCAGCAGTGTGGTCTTGCCGGTGCCATTGCGGCCCACGAAGCCAACCCGATGTCCTGGATCAATTCTAACGGAGGCTTCTTCGAAAATTTCGCGGCCGGCAATGCGGTAAGTAAGGTCTTTGATTTCAAGCATGGGGGGCTTTTAGTCGGTTGATGTCTAAAGGGAAAGAGAGATTCGTTGTTAACTAACGAGAGGAGAGACCTTGCCCTCTAATATTTCAATCAAATCTGGATCCATGTACCGAAAGTCGTCCGGAATATCGAGGACTTGCAGATTTTTGTAGCGAACTTCGTCTCTGTACTCGGCCTGAATTCTTGATTTGTGTTTTTGCTCCATCACAAGAATTATGTCCGCCCAACGCAGATCATTGACAGTGATCCGTCGACGGGCGTTACGGCTGGTACCAGCGGAGCGAACAGCCAATCCAGTCCTTCTCGAGAAGATTTTCTCAGCAGTAGGGCTACGCCATTGATTTCGGCTACAAACAAAAAGAATATTCATCATTGAATTTATAGACGATAAAGGCTGGTTAAGTGCCCCTGAATTTCTTGCCATTGATCGAGCTGAGTTCTATAAGGCCGCCAGTTCCAGCCCCTGGAGCCATACTGGCTAGACTGTTGGGCGCTGTCACTTGTTTCAACATCTCTAAATCAAAGGGTCTCCAACCATGGCTTTGGAAAGAACTTTCTCAATCGTAAAACCAGACGCAACACGTCGTAATCTTACTGGCGCTGTTTGTAAAATGCTTGAAGACGGCGGTCTTCGCATTGTTGCACAGAAGCGTATTCAGATGACGCAGGCTCAAGCCGAAACATTCTACGGCGTTCACAGCGAGCGTCCTTTCTTCAACGACCTCGTTGCTTTCATGACTTCTGGTCCTGTTCTTGTTCAGGTTCTTGAAGGTGAGAACGCGATTGCTCGCAACCGTGAAATCATGGGTGCAACAAACCCTGCTGATGCTGCTGAAGGCACAATCCGTAAGACATTTGCTGAATCAATCGAAGCAAACTCTGCACACGGTTCTGACTCTGCTGAAAACGCAGCGATCGAAATTGCTTACTTCTTCGCTGGCGGTGAAATCACTGGCTAAGCGTAAAAGTTAGACAAGAAAAAGGCGGGTCAAATTGGCCCGCCTTTTTTCGTTCTAAAGCGCATCTCCCAAAAACAGATGATGGTTCTGGGAGATTGATATGCGCAAATTCTTAGTCAAGTGTCGCTTACGTCAAGAAGAGGTACATGCCTATGACGATGATAGCGATAAAGATAGCCAACTTAACCGTTATGCTGATGAAGCTGTCGTAGCCACTCAGCTTTTCCTGGTCGGACTGTAGGTATTCTAGGTCATCCATGGAAACTCTCCACGATAGAAGGTTGAACTGTTGAGAAAGCTAATAGCCTCTTGCT
>CAJQQJ010000352.1 GCA_905480445.1 uncultured Alphaproteobacteria bacterium
CTGGGTGACCAAGGGCAGAATTTTTGCTTTGCTGGGCACACAGACGTCGTGCCAGCCGGCGATGAGAGTCTTTGGAGCCACCCTCCTTTCTCCGGCCACATAATAGGAGAAGAGATCTGGGGCCGAGGTGCCACTGATATGAAGGGCGGTATCGCCTGCTTCATCGCGGCTGTTGATCGCTATCTTCAACAAAATGAGCTGCCCGGTTCTATCTCGCTGCTCATAACTGGTGATGAAGAAGGCCCAGCCATCAACGGCACAGTTAAAGTGTTGGAATGGCTCGACCAACAGGGTGAAAAGCTCGACCACTGTGTTGTCGGTGAACCAACCAACCCGGAAGTCATGGGCGATATGATCAAAGTTGGCCGCAGAGGGTCCTTAACGGGCTATCTGACAGTCAATGGCAAACAAGGCCACGCAGCCTATCCTCACCGTGCAGACAATCCGATCCATCCTTTGATCCAAATGCTTCACAATTTGACGGCAGAACCGTTGGACGAAGGCAGTGAACTTTTCCAAGCCTCCAGTTTGCAGGTTGTAACCTGTGATGTTGGAAATCCTACCAACAATGTTATTCCCGCCCAGGCCAAAGCTACGTTCAACGTTCGTTTTAACGATCATTACAGCGCCGCCTCTCTCGAGAATTGGATAACGGAACGCCTGGATCGTGCAGGGCATAGTTATGAAATTAGATTTAGTTGCTCCGGCGAGTCATTTTCATTTTCGCCAGGAGAGCTTGGTTCCTTGATCGCCGATGCCTGTGAAACTGTAACAGGCCGTCGCCCTGAATACTCGACATCAGGCGGAACATCGGACGCACGTTTTATCAAAAATTACTGCCCTGTGGCCGAATTTGGTGCTGTCGGCAAAACCATGCACAACACAGATGAACGCGCTTCACTAGAAGATCTCGAGACCCTGACAATGGTTTACGCGGAGTTGCTAGCTAAGTACTTTTCTTAGCGGCAAGCGAAGATTGACCGCATTGTTGTACCATTGAATTCAGCAGGCGGACGAACGATTTGCGCCCTCAACCCTTGAGCCTGACAATGGAAAAAGGCTCTTTGTTTAGCATCACCATAAGTGTGAACGCGGCGGTCAAAGAAAACAAAGAAACGGCCAAAGGCATCTTCCTTAATCTCAACTTTTTGCAGTCGTCCTTCCTGAGTCGGCTGGGCGACTTTCTTAGTACAATGAAACTCAGCGCGAACCCTTGGTTCCTTAATATGTGCTTTAGCAAGCACTGCTGAATTGTATTGCCCTGGGCATTCTTCTTTAGCGACGGTAAGAACGCGCCCTTTTGACGTTTTACTGCGATCATAGATGATATCAAACCGGCCAGGGGCGAGTCTCAATACCTCAAACTCACTGTCTAATCCGAAAGTCTCCAAGGCGCGGTCACCTGTTTGACCAAATTGCTCTCTCGAACAAGAGGCTGTCAAAACAAGTGCGAATCCGAACGAAAGGAACAAAAAGGGCTTTAAAATGTAGGGCATAGCCGGAACTCAAAAATAAAATCAGGTACATTATATCATAAAGATGACAATGTTCCAATCGCTAGCCTTAACTGGGTTCAAATCCAGGTTCAGCTAGCTCAAACGTGGAGAATTCGAAACCTGGAGCCACAGTACATCCGACGAGTGTCCAAGCGCCTAAGCTTTTGGCCTTTTGCCAGGCATGCGGAGGGACAACGCCTTGGGGTCTCTCGTCTTTCATAAGGTTTGAACCAAGCACCATAGATCTGCTGTCAATTCCTTCTCCTGCCAAAGAAAGTATGAGCGGAGCGCCAGCATACCAATGCCAAACTTCAGCTGCATCTACTCTATGCCAAGCTGACTCAATGCCTTCTGGCAATAGGAAGTATATCGCTGTTGAAAATGCCCGTGCATCAGCTCCAGTTTCATCCCGGTAAGTTTCGGCAAAGAAACCGCCTTCCGGATGAGGCTGGAGACCCAACAGCTCAATGACTTGTTCGGCGCTTAGATCTTCCATGATTCCGGATGAGTAGCCACAGCTGACGCTCTGCCAGCAAACTTTTCATGCCAAGCAACTAGATTTGGGCGGCCTTTTTGCCATTCCATCTCAGCAAAACGGAATGAGAGGTAGTCCAGAGAACAAAGAAGCGCGATACGACCGATATGAAACTCATCGCCGTAGGCTGAAGCTTCCTGCTCGAAGCGATCAAGGATGCCCACGATACGATCACGAAACTTCTGCTCGACATCAGCGGAAATTGTGCCTTCGGGGCGGCGAACTTCGCGCATGACGTCAACACCTGCATCCATCAGGCCGTCAGCCAAAGCTTCACTGGCTAAAGCTTCCCAACGCGCAGAACCTGTTGGGATCAACGCTGCCTTGTCTGACTGGCTGTCGAGATAAGCAACGATCAACTGTGAGTCACAGAGGTTTGTGCCATCCGCCAAGGCCATCGCGGGAATTTTACCAATCGGGCTACATTTGAAAAGGTCCGAACCTTTGTCATTGTAATCACCAACAACGACTTCGGCTTGATCGCTCATGCCCAGTTCATGGGCTGCTAGAACAACTTTTCTGACAAAAGGTGAAACAGGAGCTGCAAATAATTTCATGTGATTTTCCTTGGTTTTAAAATGAGTCTTTACGACTGCGTATTTCTGCAAACACTTCTACAGCGGCAGCGCCTACCATATCAATCGATTCAGCAACGTTCGCCTGATCCGCGCGCATAAAGGGGTTCGTGGCCTTTTCTACGCCAATCGTTGAAGGAATGGTCGGTAGGCCTTTTTCTCTCAACGCTTCAATTTCAGCAATTCTATCAGTCAGGGCAGCGTTGCCTTGTTCTATCGTCGCGCAAAACTTGGCGTTTGCCAGCGTATATTCGTGGCCACAGAAAACTTGAGTCTCATCCGGTAACTCTCGTAGCTTTTGTAAAGCAGACCACATGTCTGCTGGCCCACCTTCAAACAAGCGACCGCAGCCAAGTACGAAGAGTGAATCGCCGGAGAATAAAGCATTGGCCGAGGCGATTGAAATGGCGATATGACCTTGGGTGTGGCCTGGCACATGGAAGACTTCGGCCTTCTCTCCTAAAACTTCCAAATGATCACCTTCACTGACCGTTTCCGTCATTCCGGAGATCTTGCTGGCTTCATAAGCCGGCCCAACGACGGAACAACCAGTCGCTGCCACAATCTCTGCAGTCCCTTCAATGTGATCGCCGTGATGATGCGTCAAGAGGACTTGCTCAATTGAGACCCCTCTTTCCTGAGCCCGTACCAACAAAGGACCGGCTTCACCGGGATCAACAACAGCGGCTTTCTTCTGATCTTCGTCATAGATCAGATAGGAATAGTTATCGCTCAACACCGGGACCAGTTCTACTTTCAACGCCATGCTTTCACATCTCCAAACTTAGGCCTTAGAAAATCGACCATATTCGGTTAATCTTCTGTTCATGCGGCCTACCATAAATCATTTACACAAGTTCTATCACAGTCCTCTTGGAAAAAGAGTAGCTAAATCGCTGCAAAACCAAGTCAATGATTGGTGGCCAGACAATCACGCAATGAGCCTCGTTGGCCTCGGGTTTCCATTACCTGTTTTAACCAGCCTACAAACCGATACAGAGAAAACCATCGCACTTATGCCCGCGCGGCAGGGCGCCAGCATTTGGCAGCGAGCAGACAACAGCGTTTTGGAAGACAGGCGTGGCAACCTGACGGCGATGGTTGAAAGTTCTTACCTTCCCTTGCCCGATGTCTCCGTGGATCGCTTCATCATGTTGCACTTAGTTGAACATACAGTGGATCTACACACTAGCCTCAGGGAAGCCTGGCGGGTTCTCAAACCCGAAGGACGGTTGTTAGTAATCGCACCCAATCGCGCCTCCATCTGGGCCAGGGTTGAAAATAATCCTTTTGCTTTCGGTCGTCCTTTCAGCCGTTCTCAGCTAAATTCACTCCTCGAAGATTCGCAGTTTGAAACTGTTCACAGTAGGCACGGCCTGTTTTTCCCGCCCAGCCAAAGACCAACGGCACTTAAGTTCTCAAGTGCTGTTGATAGTCTCGGCGGCAAAATCATGCCTTTGGCCGGGGGTGTGATTTTTACCGAAAGCATCAAACGAATGGTCATTCAGCCACCCAAAGGCGGCATAAAGGCCCGGGTTTTGAAAAGGGCGCGGATAACTTAAGTCCTTCTTACTTTACTGTGTTTTGAGAAGTCGCTATTCCCATCCTATGACGAACAAAGCCTCAACACCGGACCTCTCTCAGCTCCGTCAAGATATTGATCGGATCGACACGCAACTCCATGATCTCATTATGGAGCGCGCTGCATTGATGGACGCCATCTCAGCAGCGAAAAAGGCAACCTCAGATCAAGCCTTTTTCTTGAGGCCGGGACGGGAAGCCCATATCCAGCGACGTTTGTGGGAACGGCATAAGAGCAACTTTCCTTTGGTCTCTCTGTTGCGCATGTGGCGCGAGATGATCAATGGCATGACTAGCCTACAAACGGATCTCAGGGCCTCGTTTTACCCTGGTCAAAGAGCCGACCGTTTTACGAACTTAGTTTCCAACCAATTCGGCTCAGCCATTCCGCTCATTGACACAGCAAGCCCCGAAGCCGCTTTTTCACTCTTAGAGGCTGGCGAAGTCACGGCAGCCGTAATCCCACCGCCAACGACAAGTGACCTAGCCAGCTGGTGGCGTGGTTTTGCTGAAAAGCGCCAGGACTTTTCGGTGATCATGCGATTGCCTTTTGCACGCGCCGGAAACATCTGGCCGAAAGATAAGAATGATCGTTTGGAAGCCTTGGTGATATCCAAAGGTCAGCCCGAACAAAGCGGTGACGACTATACAATTTTAGCTGCAGAGCTTACGGATCCAAACTGGAAACCAAGTGCCGCATCGCCTCTAAAACTGCTTGCTGCTGAAAATGGTTTCGCTTTGTTGAGCGTCAGTGGTTTTCATTCAGAGCAAAACATACAAAGCATTCTGACCGATGAAGACAAAGCCAACTTGGCCAAACTACAGGTATACGGCGCTTATGCTTCGCCGATTGAACTTCCATAAACCCCTTTAGAGCTTAAGATCATGTTGAGTCCAAAATCAGGAATTCTCTCCATTAAACCCTATGTCGGCGGAGAGTCACAACTTGCGAATGTTGATCGAATCATTCGCTTAGCAGCCAACGAGTCAGCGCTAGGGCCAAGCCCTCTAGCCATGGCTGCTTGCTCTGATATTGCATCTCTCCTCCATCGCTATCCTGATGGTGGATCTGACGCCTTGCGCTCAGGCCTTGCTGAAACTTTCAACGTTGATCCTGCAAAAATTGTTTGTGGTGCCGGTTCCGACGAGCTGATTGCGTTGTTAGTAAAAGCTTACGCCGGCGAAGGCGACGAATTGCTGTACAGTGAGCACGGTTTCTTGATGTACAAGATTTCTGCCTTGGCTTGCGGCGCAACGCCTATTGCAGCGCCAGAAAGCAACTTACGCACTGATTGTCAGGCGATGCTTGATCACGTGACTGATAAAACAAAACTCGTGTTTTTGGCCAATCCCAACAACCCTACCGGTTCTTACCTGAGCCAAGGCGAGCTCGAAGACTTTCACAGCAAACTTCCAGCTGACGTCATTTTGGTCATTGATGCCGCCTATGCAGAGTATGCAACGGCTTCCGACTACGAGCCTGGAATTGATCTGGTTAACAAATCAGATAACGTCGTCATGCTCAGAACTTTCTCGAAGGCTTTCGGGCTAGCAGCCTTACGCCTCGGTTGGGCCTATTCTTCGCCGGAGATCACTGACATTCTACATCGTGTCCGCGGGCCGTTCAACGTTTCAGCCGTCAGTCAAGCTGTCGGTGTGGAGGCATTGAAAGACAAGGCACACTTTAATGAGACAATCAGGCTTAACAACAAACTACTGCCTGAGTTCGTCGATTTCATCAATGCCATTGGCCTGAAAGCAGTGCCGTCCCAAGGTAACTTTGTGATGGTGGATTTTGGAAAATCAGCTGTTGAGGCCGATGCATTCCTACGATCAAAGGGCATCCTAACACGTGCCATAGCGGCCTACGGCCTACCTAACTATTTGCGTGTTGGCATCGGTACGGAAGAAGAAATGGAACTTGTGAAGGCTGCCTTTAAGGAACTAGCCCAGTGACCAATCAACTATTCGATAAAGTTGCCTTCATAGGATTGGGGCTTATCGGTTCTTCTTTGGCCTTAAGGATAAAGCAACAAGGTTTGGCAGGAAGCACCTCCGGTTTTTCCCGTCGCTTAGAGACCAGACAGAGGATTGCTGAATTAGGCTTAGTGGATAGCGTCGTCGACTCTATTGCTGACTGTGTCAAAGATGCTGATTTCATTCTAGTTTGTACACCCGTTGGCACCTACGCTGACCTCGCTAAAGAATTGGCGCCTCACGTTAAAGCTGGGGCTATTTTGTCTGATGTAGGATCGGTCAAGAAATCAGTGATCGACGCCTTTAGACCCGCCCTGCCTGAGACAGTTCATCTCGTGCCAGGTCATCCCATTGCAGGAACAGAGCACTCTGGTCCAGACGCCGGTTTCGCAGAACTATTTGAGGACCGCTGGTGTATTCTCACACCCGAGGACGGTTGTGCCCCTGAAGCGGTCGAGAAGGTCACGCAGCTATGGCAGGCTTGCGGTTCGATGGTTGAGATCATGGATGCTGAGCATCACGACAGAGTCTTGGCAATCACTTCTCATCTGCCGCACATTATTGCTTATACGATTGTTGGTACTGCAACTGGTTTGGAAGAAAGTACCCAAGAAGAGGTCATCAAATACTCCGCTTCTGGTTTCCGAGATTTTACCCGTATTGCTGCCTCTGATCCCGTGATGTGGCGAGATATATTCTTGCACAACAAAGATGCTGTCCTCGAGATGTTGCAGCGTTATTCCGAAGATCTAACGGCATTACAGCGCGCCATTCGACATGGCCAAGGCGATGTGCTCGAAGAACATTTCACTAAAACCCGTGCTATCCGCCGCTCAATCATTGATGCCAAGCAGGCTGGGCAGTTCTCTCCCACTGAAGCGTCAGATGAAGATCGGCCAGATTGGCTTTCGATCTATTGAAGACCTTTTAGTTTATTCGCAATCTTGGACGGCAGTTTAAGGGTCAAAGGCCCGACCTTGAGCAACAAGTCTTTCAAAGAAAGCGGGATAAACAGGTAACGCTCGCCGCTGCCGTCATCTTTAGGTCTGGTGAATGCAGCAAGGCTGAATTTCAAAACTGTAGCCTGCGTTGGTGGAATTAACCCTCGTTCTGCAAAGAGTTGCAGTGCTTGTTTGTGGCCGTCGACTGAAAGATCCATCGCAGCGACCGGTAACAAGCTATCATCAAAAAAGATTTTTCCTTCAGCGGACAAGTCTACCTCACCCCAAGTTAGTTGTAGGGTTTCTAACAATAACTCGCCTTGATCAGCGGCCCAAAGCTTAAGACGTCCACGATTTAGGTTCTTAGGAATGTAAGGCGTGATGATACCATCAACAGACAGCTTTTCCACGACACTGCCCAGACCCGGGTTCAACGATGCAGGGAGTGATAATGGGCCTGCTCTTAGCTCAAACCGGGACCCGGAAACTTCCTCGTCTGGAAAAAGTGCCAATTCAAGTTGGCCAATTCTGGTCATGCCTATTTGATCATTCAAGACACGCAGATCGCTAGCGTCGAGGAAGAATTCTTTAATTCTTTGGTCAAAGCCAATTTGACCTTGTGATTTGATAGTCCCTTCAATCTTGAAAGCTTGCTCGCCGGAAGGACCGTCTAGAAAGAGGTTGTGTTCTCCACCGGTTTTGATTTCAAAATTCCAAGGCGCATAAGAAGGAACCTTGATCTTCAATGGGCCGTCGCTAGCGAAAGTAATGCCATCGCCTTGATCATTGAACTCGAGCTCATGCAGATAAATATTAAAGCGCAATGGGAAGCCCGACACAGAAATATCACCAAGGGATAAACTACGATCGGCTCTTTGCTGCTTTGCTATCTCGGTTCTTATTTGCTTCTCGATCACGTAAGCTGCCACAAACCAATAGGCCACAAAGAGAAGGCCAAACAGCGCAACAACCGCCAACGCAATTTTTAACGAACGAGGCATGGGATTTGATTCGAAAAGGTGGTAAAAATGATCATTCTCTAGAAAACTTCTTAATCTCACGCTTTCATAGCGCAGAAAGCGCTTCAATAACAAATTGAAATATGAATCTCTCTCGATCGTGCTTGTCTTCTCTAAATGATGACTTTTGGGTTTTTGGCTACGGTTCCCTTATGTGGAATCCGGGGTTTCCATACCTCGAATCCACCGTCGCCAAAGTCCATGGCTATCATCGCTGCTTTTGTCTTCGCTCGAGTAACTACCGTGGCACCGTCGAAGTACCCGGATTAGTACTTGGTTTAGATCGCGGCGGTTCATGCCATGGAGTAGCCTTCAAAGTTTCCCTTAGTGACGCTGACGAAGTGTTGGACTATCTATTCGATCGCGAAATGCTCCGCGATTCTTATCATCCGCGTTGGGTCAATGCCAATTGTAGCCACTTAACAAGACCTGCCTTGTCGTTTGTTATCAATCGCCTTGGGCTCGATTATGCACCTCGTCTGTCCTATGACGAGCAAAGCGAAACTATTGCTCGAGCGAGAGGTAATAGAGGCAGCAATTTCGACTATCTAGAGAACACCATACAACAGCTGCAAAACCTCGCTATTCCTGACAGAAGGCTACAGCAGCTTTTTGATCAAGTGAGACATCAGAGGCGCGAGAAATAATCCGCCCAGTAAGTCCAGTCAACAGCCCAAAAAACCAATACGACTACGAGAAATCCGCCGATCAAATAGGCTGGCCAAGGTACGACTATTGGAACATTGGTTCCGCAAGCGTGGCAGATATCGTCATCAAAATGAACTTCGGTGCCGCACTTGGGGCAATTCTTCATAGACATGGTTTTTTATCTCCGTTGCCGGCGGATTAGGCCGCTTACAACCCTTTGTGTCACCAATCCAGATAGCCACACAATCAAGAAAACCAGAACCAGTAGTGGAATTAGGTACCAAAGTGAGAAATCTAACAAAGGATAAACATCGCTTTCTTCGCTGCCCATCCACCATTGAAACAACCAGAGAACAAGAAGTGCGGCGGTCGCCCCGACCGTTGCTCCCACTGCTGAAAGCTTCCAGACTAGCCGACTGAACTGCTTGGCGACAAACAGATCACTTGCACCCACCAAATGCAGAACCTCAACTGTTTTACTGTGAACGACCAGGCTGGTCTTGAGTGCGAATGCGATAAGTCCGATCAAAGAAAGGGACGCCGCGACCAGAAGCATTGCCAACAGCCCTAGCAGTTTTCCAGAAAAGAGTGAAAACGACGAATACCACTGACGATGATCGTCCAAAACGACGTCAGCTGCGACTGAACGGAGCTCCTGCAGTAAAACATCCGTTTGAAAAGGCTGATCTTTACTCACTTCAACGGCAATAACTGACGGCAAAGGAAGATCAGCGAGAGTTTCCTGATCCCCAAGCCAAGGTTGCAGCAAAGCAATGACATCAGACTTCGAGAGAACTCTCACTTCTCGCACTGAATGAAATGCCGTCAAGACTGAAACCAGACCATCGACCCGCTGCCGTTGAACGGCCAATTCGGAACTTGCAGGTATTTGAATGGTTAGCTCATTTGCTTGATCTCGATTGAGGTGCGTTAGAAAGATCGCCGCGGACAAGGTCATCAATAGCAGCAATGACATGACAAAAGTGATCAGCGCGATAACTTTGGGAAGAGCCTTCGTAATCGGATCATCCGCTGTTGAGATTAACGCAATGGGTTTAACCTTCATTGGTTTTCCCCTTGTCCGCTTTGCCTTTAGCCGCCACTTTGACTCCACGGCGACCAATCTTGCCTTTCCTCGGAGGGATCGCGGTCACTTCACCTTTGCTCAGCCTCAGGGTTGGAAAATTGTATTCTGAAACCAGCGTTGTGCTGTGAGTGGCAACGATGACAGTCGTACCAATACGGTTGAGTTCCTCGAAGAGGTCAACCAGGCGTATGCCCATATGATCGTCAACGTTACCTGTTGGCTCGTCTGCAAGCAGTATCGCCGGGCGGGCGATGACAGCTCTAGCAATCGCCACCCTTTGCTGTTGTCCACCAGAAAGCTGAGATGGGAAATGATCGACATACTGACCAAGACCAACCCAGGCCAACAACTCAGCCACATTATCGCGCTCTTTATCGCCGTATTTTCCAGTCACTCTCAACGGTAGCGAAACGTTGTCTCTAACCGAGAGATGATCCAGCAGTTGGAAATCTTGAAAGACCACTCCAATACGCCGGCGAAGCAAAGCCAATTCATCTGGTGAAAGGGACAACACATCACGCCCAAAAAGCTTAACTTTGCCACTGGTTGCGAAACTAGCCAGATAGATGAGTTTCAGTAGTGAAGACTTTCCCGCTCCGGAAACACCAGTCAATAAATGAAAGCTGCCAGGCTGGATATGGAAAGAGGCATCGCGCAAAATCAATGGCCCATTGCCATAACGCAGCGATACTGACTCAAACTCGATCATTAGTGGCCTTTTCTTACCAGCAGAGCGTTGGGATGAATTTTTGATTCCTCCCTAGAACAGAATCAGGTTTATAACCCAAACGGTACACCGGAGTCACGTAACAGCAGTTAAAAATGGCCTCACCTTCTCTTCATATTACCTGCCCCTCATGCGACGCAGTCTTCAAAGTTGATCGCGCCTCCATCGGCGACAAGACAGCTCGGCGCGTTCGCTGTGCTGTTTGCCGTCATATTTGGACAGAAAAGTTTGGCAATAAGAAGGAAAACCCTTCTGAAAAGAAACGCGAAGAGCAAAAAGAGCGTGCACGCCATCAGGAACCGCCGTCCTACTATCCCAACATCACTGCTGACCAAGTTCGTGCGCCCTCAGACAAAGAAATTTTTGACACCACAGCGTTAGGAACCTCCGGTCAAGGTTTCCGAACTTTCGGCCGTATCTTTGGTTTCCCGCTGATTTTATTGCTCGCGATTGGTCTAATCTTCTGGTTCGGCAAAGATGATATCGCAGAGCGATTCCCACAGTCGCAAGCAATTTACGCTTTACTTGGAGTACCGCTTTCTAATCAAGCTGAAGGTTTCGCGCTGCTAAACCAAACCAACATTTGGAAAGAGCAGGAGAACGGCGACAAGGAACTGTTGATTACAGCCGATTTAAAAAACCTGCTTGGAGAAGTTTCAGTAACGCCGAATGTCAGAGTGAACTTGTTCGATGATAAGGGCGCTCTTATCCGGTTCTGGATCGAGCCTACTGCCGGTCAAAAGGTTAATTCAGGCGAGTCCATCCAGATCAATACATCCATGATCTACCCGCCCGATAAAGTCGACATTATCAGAATGATGATCACACCCAAACCCTGATTCTAAGAAATCAGCTGAAACAAGAAAATCAGAACTGATATCTAATCCAGGCTGAGATGTCGTGGGAGTGAGAGTTCTCCGCCAACGTGCTTTCGTGGGACAGACCAACTTGTGCGTTGTCCTTGAATTCAACGGCAAAAGACGATCCAAGCGTGAACCAATCATCGTCGGCATTGACACCCTGAACACCAAAGGCCCTACCTCCAGCGGCGAGCCTAGCGGTTGTTGCTGCATTGGTTCCGAAGTTATGGCCATATTCAACAAAGGCCTCACCCCGAGCTTTCTTTGACCAATCACGGCCAAAGGTAAAGCGGGCCTTGGCCTCATGACGTACGGCCTGCGCACCGGAAACAACCAAGTTCGCGGCAGAGCCGGTCTCTGTGTAGCCTTCGCGGTTGAGATGCTGGAAAGAGTAAGTAAGGCGCGGAGAAAAGTCCCATTCACCGTAGCGATAGGCCGAAGCAGGCTCAACAGAGGTCTGAGCGAACAACTGGTGCGTTCCGTATTCCGCTTTGGCTGTTTGGCCCAAGAACTGGATCGAGCGACGATGGTCATTCCAGTGGAATGAATAACCCAAGCGTCCCGATAGCTTGAAATCTCTGTATTTGGCTTCTGCGTAACCCAACGCACCAAAGGAGTGCTGCTCTATCTGCTTAGGGGCACCTGCCGCCAAAGTTTCTTCTGCCCACCCGTAACCATAAGAGGCTGCAAGCCCGATACGTGCCGGTCCCTGGGTCAGGTCTCCGTCATCTAGGAAGCGGTCTAAGCCCATCACATAAAGCGTGCTGTTGCTATCGATATCGTTGATACGGTTACCGTCTGAAGTGAAAGCATCCTGGAAACCGAAGGAATAAGCGGCATTGGTCCAAAGCTGCCAATCTGCATTTGGATCCGTTAATGTTTGCTCGAAACGACCAACCAGCGTCAGCGACGCCGGGCTTGCGCTACCGCTTCTGTTCAGCCAATTGGAAACGCTGTTCATGAAACCATCGCCAAATGAGAAACTCAAAAGGTTGCCGGAAAAACCATCGCCAGGTGAGAGTGCCTCAATTGCCGCAAGAACATCGGCCCCACTGCTAAGGCTCGCAAGGCCATTCACAATAGCGGTTGTATCATCACTACCAAAGAGATTGATCGCAATGTTGCACAAGGCCACCTGATTGGGATCAGAGGCAAAGTTGCAATCAGTGTGATACTGGAGTGCCGTTAGAATAAGTTGCCCGCCGCTAACGGATTGGGCGAAATCAAAGAGGAAGGAATTATCTGTAACCGCCACACCAGCGTTGTTTGTCACCGATGTGCCGGAGCCAATGACAAACCGCGCGCCAGGAACCAGTCTAGTCGCGTTGGTGACATCAACATCCGTTTGCGACCCTGCATCAAGTGTCAGACTGCCGGAGGCCAGAACCCCATTGGCGCCGATCTCAAGACCGAAGGTCGTCGTTGAGCCGGACTTCAAAGTAGCATCGCCGGTGACAACCAAGGTCCCGTCATTCGCCAAGATTAAGGTGCCTGCTTGGTCAAGGTTCCCCGTCAATGTCGAGGTTGCGCCCGCACCAACTTTGAGAGTGGCACCTGCTAAAACAGCGGCTCCATTAGTGGCTGTCAAGTTTGCGCCATTAGCCAGCGTTGTGACGCCAGAATTGAAATTGATGTCTTCAAAGGCCGCCGTTCCGCCGAGCGTAGCCGCGCCACCCGAGACAGAGAACGTCTCAAAGTTAACGACACTGGACAAATCGAGCGTCGATGCAAAGGATACCAATGAAAAAGCGTCACCCGCCGCGCCATTGCTGCCACCATCAAGCCTAGCAACGGACGCTATATTGCCCGTAGAATAGAGATTGAAGCTGTCGTCGCCGCTATTCAGCGCGACGTTACCGTTCAAGGCTCCATGAAGTTTAACACTATCGTCCGCCCCAACACCGCTAGCTGTTACAGTGTTGATCGAATGGTTTGTGCCTGTAACTGTACCGGTATCGACGACTGTGATGTCCGCGCCGGTAATTGAAACCGTACCTATGCCATCACCATTCGTAGCGGTCACATTGGCGGTGGTAATCTCCAAAGCGCCAGAACCGAAGTTCAAGGCATAAATGCCATTTTCGTGCCCACTTACAGTTCCTGTCGAACTGTCAATTGTCAGGCCCGCGCCCACATTAAAGGCAATAATGCCTCGGCCAGTTGTGCTTGTAACGTCGGCCGTGGTTATGTCCAAAGCATCAGAACCCCAGTTAGTAGCGTTAATGCCGAAGTCAGCCCCTTGCACTATTCCAGCAGAACTATCGATCGTTAGTTCTGTGCCGTAATTGTTGGCAAGAATGCCGCCGGCTCTCGTCCCCATGACGGCAGCAGTCTTGAGGCTTAAAGCGTCTGAACCAATGTTGTAAGCTCTAATGCCGATGGAGTTGCCACTAACAGTTCCGGCGACACTATTGATGGTAAGACCTGCGCCGTATCTATTATTAGCTTCAATTCCAATCGATATCGCACTCGTAACATCGGCTGTCGTTACACTTGAAGCACCACTTCCGTAATTTAAGGCAGAAATTCCAGCGGAGCGACTGCCAACCTTACCGGCAGCGCTATTGATAGTCAGGTGAGTGCCATAATTGACGGCACGAATGCCCATCTGGTTCGTCCCAGTGACATTTGCCGTTGTTACGCTCAAAGCTCCCGAACCGTTGTTTTGAGTGAAAACACCAAACCCATTGCCACTCACTGTTCCAGCAGCACTGTGGATAGTTAGATCTGTACCACTAGCGTTAAACACCTCAAGTCCTCGGCTGCCTAAACCAATAACATCCGCCGTTGTTACGCTGGAAGCTCCCGAACCATAGTTAGTCGCCAGAAGTCCCAGATCATCACCACTAACTGTTCCAGCTGCACTGTTAATCGTCAGGCTCGAACCTAAACTCCAGACCTCTATGCCACGACGGCTCGTACCTGTAACATTTGCTGCTGTTACACTTGTTGCTCCAGAGCCGTTGTTGTTGGCGTAAATACCACTGTATCCGCCAATGACGGATCCGCCAGAGCTATCAACCGTTAAGGCAGTGCCGGAATTTTTGGCCTGAAGCCCATGTTTGGTTGTGCCGGTAACAGAAGCAGAAGTAATACTAAGAGCGCCAGAACCTTTGTTATCGGCGCTAATGCCGTTCGAATTACCACTAACAGTTCCGGCAGAGCTCTCGATTATCAAGTCCGTGCCGAAATTTGTGGAATAAATGCCCCATGCGTTTGCGCCGGTAACTTTGGCCGTTGTTAATGCCAGCGCTCCTGAACCGCGGTTAACAGCCCTTATACCTGACGTCTGACCGTTAACGGCTCCTGCGGAGCTGTCGATAGTCAAAGCTGCACCATAATTATTGGCCTAAACGCCCCGACCGTTCGCACTTGTAACATCGGCCGTCGTGATGCTGAAATCACCTGATCCTCGATTAAAGCCAACGATACCCAGACCATTGCCTATCACCGTTCCTGCTGAGCTGTTGATGGTCAGATCAGTCCCGCTATTGCCGACAGAGATTCCGGCATAAGTCGTACCTGTCACATCAGCAGCTATTATGTTAACCGCACCAGAACCAAGGTTCCCGGCTGAGATACCTCGTGTACCCAAAATTGTTCCAGCAGTGGTGTTGACCGTTAACTCGGTTCCACTATTGCCCGCATAGATGCCAGTAGACGTCACAGAAGTAACATCAGCAGTTGTTATGGCAAGTACGCCTGAGCCACGGTTTGTACCCGTGATACCATAAGAATTGCCCATTACCGTACCAGCAGAGGTGTCAATGGACAGAGTTGTGCCTTTGCTATAGGCACTAATGGCACTACTACTGCTGGCAGTCACATTGGCGGTTGTTATGCTTAACGCACCTGAGCCCCTGTTTTGGCTTGTGATGCCTTGGCGTTGAGCGAGCACTGTTCCAGCGGTCGCGTCGATAGTTAGGTCAGTTCCCTGCTTGAGGTAGGTCGTAATGCCATCAAAACGAGAGGCCGTGATATCCGCCGTAACAAGGCTCAAATAGCCCGACCCAAAGTTCTTGGCACTAACACCAGAACCCGTTGACACTGTGCCTGAGCTGTTGATGACAACGTCGTTGCCTACACCGCCTGTCTTTGCCGAAACATAAATGCCTGTCCCACTAGCGGCATTGATCGAACCCTTGTTCGTTACAGTTAACGTACCGGAGCCTCTTAGACTAAGACCACCGGGATTAAACGAGGCCCCGGTATCGACGACGACTGTCAGATCATCAACTGCACTGAAAAAACCACCACTGACGATCGCTCCGCTGCAGGTTACTGTATCGCCAGCCA
Source organism: uncultured Alphaproteobacteria bacterium (assembly GCA_905480445.1). Taxonomy (GTDB): domain Bacteria; phylum Pseudomonadota; class Alphaproteobacteria; order UBA7985; family CAJQQZ01; genus CAJQQZ01. The sequence continues at coordinate 15,743 of CAJQQJ010000352.1, forward strand.
CTGGCGCTGCTGGAGCACATTGAGCGAAAATCTCTTGCCCACCAACCACAACAAAAGAAGCGGCGACAGAGCCTAAAAGAAGGGTTCTTCTGAAGTTTTTCTTGGGCGCACAAGTTCCCAGTAATCGAGAGGGCATTCATTAATCGCCTTGATCGTTGTTTCCCTCCAAAAGGCTCGACCCAGAGTAATTCGAAAAGAGGAATGAACGAATCTATGCACGGTTCCTTAACAGCAACGAAACGCTAACCGACTCCTCAGTGGCCGACTCCGCCGAATCCATATGCTAGTGACAAATTTCTCACGGATTCACCACTTTAACCCCCTGCTTTCAGCATCCGAGAACAACCTATCAAGCCAACTCGTGAATTAGAGAAAAAGGCTATGATTTTTTGACAGAGTTACGTCACAAGCCTATGTGAGAGATAATTGATATGGCTTGCACAAGTTAAGAGTTAGATGGGAACAAGGGGAAGCTACATGACAAAACAAGAAATTCGTGCCGAAGTCTTGCTGCCGACCAAAGAGCTTCGCAACGACCTGCCCTTTTACACGAAGACGCTCGGCATGCGGCTTGATTCGATTTATCCAGCCGACGACCCTACTAACGCTAGCTTTTCAGGCCATGGCTTGAACGTTCGGATCGATAAAGCCGCAGATGTCTCTCCTGGCGTGTTGCGTATCCTTACGGACGATGTTGCAGGTTTTGCAGGCGGCGCTACGGAGCTAACCGCCCCTAACGGTACCCACATTGAAATTGCGCCACTTACACCGTCTGTTGAACAACCTATCACAGCTCATGAGTTTGCAGTTCGTCGCTTGCGGGATGGAGCTCCCTGGGTCATTGGGCGCGCGGGAATGCATTACCGTGATCTGATTCCCTCACGCCTTGGTGGCTCAATCATTGCAAGCCACATTCGCATACCCGATGGTGGCCCAGTCCCCGACATGGTGCACTATCACACTGTCGGTTTTCAGCTGATCTACTGCTACAAAGGTTGGGTCG
>CAJQQJ010000353.1 GCA_905480445.1 uncultured Alphaproteobacteria bacterium
AAGCCACTGGGAGAAATCCTGGGAAGGCGGCAAATCGGAACGTTCCACTTCAGAGCCCGGAAACCAGCCTCTGCATAAGCTTTAATAGGGTTGCGGGCGGCGACCGGAGGCGGCCGCAGTTTCGTTTCGCGGCTCTTCCTTTTTCCGCACAATTTCCTGAAACACGCGCAAGCGGGAGAATTGTGATGCTTTTGTTGAATAGACTTGTTGCTGGTTTGAGCCAGCCCAAGGCGGCGGCACCTTTTTTGGTAACCGGCGAGAAAATTAGAACCCTCACAGCTGAAGAAGCCTTCTTCGGTTGGCTGATGGCCCAACCCCTTGAAGCAAATTCGACACTCGCTGCCAAATCAGCTTTGGAGCAACTGGAGGCATTGCCAGAAACATCAGAAGGATTGCAAAAACTCATTGCTCTCTTTCAGCAAGCAAGCCTACCGATTGTGCGTCGCCGGCGATCTAGTCTTCACTAAAAATAGACAGATCGAGTTCTAGTAATTCACCCATCCAAATGGCACGGTCTCTGTGATCTTCCAAGTGTTGACCGGTATCAGGGTGGGTGAAGATTGTTAAGCCTTGCCGGTTGAGCGACAACCAAGGGATCACTTGATCAAATTTGTCGTTAGGCACGGTCATTTGACAGGACCACTTGGGATGAGGGCCTACTGGCTTTTCATGTATCCTGCCCATGGTGACACCAAATCGATCCCGTAAGTCTTCGCAGATTTTACGGGCTAGAACAGTGGTTTGAGCATCAAAATAAACGTGGGCATGATAGCCGTTAATCAAGTCCGTTGAAGGCATTCTATCTTATCCATTCCAAAGATCGACAATGTGGGTCACCAACAAGGAGAACGCGTTCTTCTCCAGTTGGCCAAAAAGTTAGCTTTAAGCTAGCACGATTATCATAGGCTGGATCAATTTCGTAACGCAACCAAGCCAGCGGAGCTTCATTACTTGCAGACTTGCCAGCCTTAGCCATGTGGTCAAAGATTCGGTCTTGGCTTTCCGGTGGGAAATACTGGAAAGCGATTGAATGCATCAAAACTGAAACTTGCCCACCTTTAGGCTGGACATTGTTTTCTACCCAAGCGGCTGCATCGCCTTTGTCTAGTAGGGGAGGGTCCGCTGCAGCAATCTGGATGGCAGCACTAACACGGGCCTGGCGGTCGGCTTGGTCAGGCCAGACGTAGGATCGAAGCCGCTCTTGATCTTGCGGATTGGATACGTCCAATGGATTGAGGTCAACGCCGCGCCTGCCTATCACTTCATAGTTGAAAGAAGGAGGAAGCCTGCCCTGCCACGCTGGCTGCAAGACTACTTTTGAGTCGAGGTTCCCATAACTCTTTCCATCGTATTGGTAATGAAACCGGTCTGGAAACAGGTTTAGGCCGGCGCTGGATCCGACCTCCAAGAGGGACAGTGGTAGCTGTGTTTCTAGCCCCAGAGTCATGAGACCGGCATTGAGAGCCATGGACCGCGCAACTTCGTTCGTCTGTGGTGCCCACTGCAACCATTGGGCCAGTTCTCGCTCTTCTTCGGCAATCACCTCTGACAGAACAGACCAGAGCTGTTCCTTGCTTGGCAAAGGGTTGGGCGGGTAAAGGCTGGTCAAATTGGGGTAAGTTCCTCGCTTTGCCAGCGCATGAAAAACACCGGCAATTCTGAGCATCAAAGCATCATTAAGCGCATCTGGTTTTCCAGGCCATTCAAGAACAGACTTCCCGAATGACGTCGACTTATCAAGTTGCTCCGCAAAGGTTCTGCAAACAAGGGCTGTGAAGGGTGATGCAAGCTTCTCGCACCAGTCTCCTTGTACGACGAATGATCGCCGGATTTCTTTTTCAACTTCATCCATAAAGAAAAAGGTAAGCTACGCTGACCTTTTGTCAAGAGCTAGTAGGCAGATTCAGGATAAAAGGCGTCGAGAAAATATAGGCCGTCTGAAGGAGCTGTGGGGCCAGATAAAGTTCGATCTTTGGCTTCCATAATTTCCTTTAGGTTTTCAGGAGACCATTGCCCTTCACCAACTTGCTTGAGGCTGCCAGCGAAGTTTCGGATCTGGTGGTAGAGGAAAGATCGAGCAGAGGCTTCGATGACTATCTCTTGTCCCTGGCGATAGACATCAAGGCGATCCAAAGTTCTGACCGGCGAATTGGCCTGGCAATTAGCAGCTCTAAACGACGTGAAATCGTGATGGCCAACGAGGTATTGTGCCGCCCTTTGCATCGCTTGAGCATCAAGCTTTCTATGTAGGTTCCAGGCCAAGCCTCGTTCAAAGGTAAGCGGCGCTTGGCGATTAACAATCCGATAACGGTACGAACGGCCGATACAGGAAAATCGTGCATGAAAATCATCAGCGACTTCTCTTACGCCGACGATGGCAACCGGATGAGGTCTGACCAAGGCATTGATGGCTTTAAAAATCTGAAAAGGTTTGGCCGGTTTTGTAAGATCGACGTGCGCCTTCATGCCCTTGGCATGCACACCAGCGTCTGTGCGGCCAGCCGACATAACAGAAACGCTTTCCTGGCAAAAGGAGAGGAAAGCATCTTCTATGGCTTGTTGGACGGAGAAACCATTTTCCTGACGCTGCCACCCGACGAAGGGTCGACCATCGTATTCTATTGTCAGCAAATAGCGAGCCATAGCCTAATCCAGCTTCGTGCCTTTTGGCACAGGATTGCCGCGCAAGAAATCGACACTGTCCATCGCGCCTTTTCCTTGCAGTTGGATGCGGTGAAGCTTCAGCGCTTCGGTTCCGCAAGCGACCAACAGATCATCGTTAAGTGTTTCACCCGGCTCTCCTTTGTCGCTTTCTACGGAGGCTTTCAGAATTTTTAAGCTTTTATCGCCGAGGTTCGCACTTGTGCCAGGCCAAGGAAAGAATGCGCGAATTTTTCGCTCTAACTCCTGAGCGTCTTTAGTGAAATCTAACTTGCCTTCGGATTTCTCTAGTTTTTTGGCGTAGGTTACGCCCACTTCTGACTGAGATACGGAGTCCCAGTCATCTGAAGCAATCGTCTCTACCAATAGATTGGCACCAAGTTCTGACAGTTGATCGTGCAGAGAATGCCCAGTTGTTTCAGACGTCAGATCGACTTCGGCTCTTGAAATCACTGCCCCGGTGTCGAGACCTTCATCCATTTGCATGATACAAACGCCCGATTGACTGTCTCCAGCCTCGATCGCACGCTGAATTGGGGCTGCTCCTCTCCAGCGTGGCAGAAGGGAAGCGTGTACGTTTATGCAGCCTTTGGCCGGTGCTTCTAGGATGGATTTGGGAAGGATCAAACCGTAGGCAACGACCACAGCTAGGTCAGCATTTAACGCTGCGAAGGACGACTGCTCTTCTTCAGATTTGAGACTTAAGGGATGGTGCACGGCCCAGCCGTTCTCTTCAGCAAAGGCCTGAACAGGGCTCGGATGAACTTTGTGACCGCGTCCCGATTTCCTTGGTGGTTGGGAATAGACGGCGATAATCTCATGGCCAGCATCGGCTAAAGCCTTGAGACAGGGGACAGAGAAATCGGGAGTCCCCATGAAGATTATACGCATGAAAAGTCCCTAACTATCGTCGGCCGCTCGGGCCTTCTTAATTTTCGAAGACTTTTTCATGATAATACTGCGTTTCAAAGCCGAGATATGATCCGTGAACAAAACGCCGTTTAGGTGGTCTATTTCATGCTGAACACAGGTCGCGAGGATGCCCGTCGCGTGAACATGTTGTTCTTTCCCATCGCGGTCGAGGTAAGTTACTTTGACTTCCGCGGGTCGTTCAACGTCTGCGTATTGATCAGGAATAGAGAGGCAACCCTCCTGATAGACGTTAAGTTCTTCACTTGACCAAGTGATCGCTGGGTTCGCCATAGCGATTGGCTCTTTGGCAGCGCTATCGTCTTCTCTTTGGGCCACATCCATCACAAGAATACGTCTTAAATCCCCTACTTGGTTGGCAGCAAGGCCAATACCCTCTGAGTCGTACATCGTCTCGAGCATATCATCCATGAAAGCACGAACAACATCATCGACAACGTCAACGGCTTTGCTCTTCTTTTTAAGGATCGGATCAGGAGCGATTACTAATGGTAGGACAGTCATTATTTCTATTTCGTCAGTAGGTGAAAATTATTTGGCCTACACGTAGGTGCAGATCGCTTTTGGGTCAAGTATCAAGAGGTTCTGCGGAAAAAGATTGAATTTCCACCCTTCGAGCCCAAAATAAGCTAAAGGTAATTCAAACAACTTTCTGTCGGGGGATCCAGGCGTGCTTGAAGGCTTTCCAATTTTTGCCATCGTATTGTTGGTACTTGTTATTTTCATTATTCTTGCTGGCGTCAAAGCTGTGTCGCAAGGAATGGAATTCACGGTCGAGCGCTTTGGTCGCTACCGTACAACATTGAGACCTGGTCTCAATCTTATCATCCCTGTTGTCGATCGCATTGGCCGTAAGGTTAACATGATGGAACAGGTGCTTGATATCCCGACACAGGAAGTTATCACCCGTGATAATGCGATGGTGTCTGTCGATGGTGTTGTCTTTTTCCAAATTCTAGATGCTGCAAAAGCAAGCTATGAAGTGAACAACCTCGAGATTGCGACCATCAACTTGACTATGACTAACATTCGTACAGTGATGGGATCGATGGAACTGGATGAATTGCTGAGTCAACGCGACAAGATTAATGCAGCCTTACTGCATGTTGTCGACGAAGCGACCAATCCTTGGGGTGTTAAAGTCACTAGGATTGAGATCAAAGACATTGCACCACCGAGAGACCTCGTTGATTCGATGGCTCGCCAAATGAAGGCAGAGCGCGAGAAACGCGCTCAAATTCTCGAGGCGGAAGGTTTCCGCGCCGCAGCTATTCTGAAAGCCGAAGGTGACAAGCTAGCCGTGGTACTCGATGCTGAAGGTAAAAAGGAAGCCGCATACCGTGAAGCCGAAGCGAGAGAACGCGCTGGTGAAGCTGAGGCAAATGCAACCGCAGTGGTGTCTGAAGCCATTGCTAATGGTGGTATCAACGCTGTCAATTACTTCGTAGCTCAAAAATACGTCGATGCATTGAAGACAATGGGCTCTTCTGAGAACAGCAAAGTCGTGTTCATGCCGATGGAAGCTTCTGGTGTCATCGGTTCAATTGGTGGAGTGACTGAGCTGATCAAGAATGCCATGCAAGAGCAGGGGGACAACAGCGGGCCCTGGAACAAAAAGAAATGAGGTTAGAGCCGATGGCGGATTTTTTCGCAGTACTAAATGATCCAACACATTGGCATTGGTTTGTGCTTGCTATCATCTTGGTGACCATTGAGGTGGTGGCTCCGGGCTCGTTCTTCCTTTGGATGGGCGTCGGTGCAGCGATCACGGGGTTGGCGATGTTGTTAGCCCCTGATTTGACCTTTCCGTGGCAGTTGCTCATCTTCTGCTTAGCGGCCCTTGCCGGTCTGCTCATCGGTCGCCATTTCTTCCGCAAGTCCAGTGAAACCGAGGAAAACTTTGGCCTTAATGAGCGTGGTCAACAAATGGTTGGTAAGACCTATATTGCCGCTGAAAACTTTGTTGGTGGTCGAGGTAAAATTAAAGTCGGTGACTCGCTATGGATCGCAAGTGGCGTGGACGCTAAAAAAGGTGACTCCGTTCGCGTGACGGCCATCAGTGGTGCAGCGGCTGAAGTAGAACCTGTCGAAGGCTAAGAGCGGCGCGGCAGATTGATTGCGACGACACCGAGAATAGCCAAGGCGACGCCTAATCCAACCACAAGAGTTAGTGTTTCTCCCAGTAATACGATGCCAAGCACAACGGAGATCCCAGCTCTTAAATAGGCTTGGCTTGCGGTGCCCATAGCCCCAAGTGTTTTCAGCAGCCGGAAGTAAATCAAGAAAGCACAAACGGTACTAAGAACCGTCATAGCCGTTGCAGCGGCCAAAGACACTGTCGATGGGTTTAGTGTCCAAGGTTTATCCAAAAACAGCGCCAGGGGCACCATAAAGATGACACCCCACAGAACCGTGCAGGTCGCAGTGACAACTGGTGCCTGACCTGAAAAGTTCCGACCAAAAATGGCAGCAAATGCATAGAGGACAGCACCTGCCAAAATGGCCAATTGCGCCAGTACAGCTGTCCCCAATCCAGCCAGGACATCGACGCCGATGATAAGCACAACACCTACTAGTCCTGAAGTAGCGCCCACGAGTTTTAACCAACTGGCATTTTCCTTAGAGCCGAGTACAAATGTGATGAAGAAGACAAATAAGGGTGATGTGGAGTTAAGAACTCCTGCCAGTCCGGAATCCACATATTGTTGACCCCAAGCCAGCAGAGTCCATGATGCGATGGCGTTCAGGAAAGACTGAACCAACAAGAGGCCCCACATTTTTGCTGATCTTGGCAATCGCTCCTTTTGCCATGCCATTATTGCTTACAAGAGAACCGCGGCCAAGGAAACTCGAAATGCAATCAAAGAAAAGGGCGGGATGGTTTCCACCGCTATCTTCATGAATGAATAAGACGAACCCCAAAGGAAGGCCAAAAGCACCAGCAAAAAGAGTTCAAACGCCATATTGGGTTTAGCAGTGGGGGTCATTGAGGAGCCTTGAGTTTAATGAGCCCGAGGCTTTAACACAGTTCATTAAGAAAAAGGTTCGATAAAAGCCGAACTGTGCCGGTCCTAGAAAGCTGATATCTCAAGGCCTGCCGCCATGAACAAGCCAAGTTCTTCGCAGGCTTCGACCCAGTCTTCCTGCCATTGACCTTTACACAACAAAGGTTCTTGAACCATGCGCCAGCGAAGGCCAGTTGTAATAGTCTCAATCCCACGTTTGGTCCCGGTGCCGTCAAGGCCTGCTCTGATGTAGACAGCCATTGGCAAGCCCTGTTTCTCTTCCAAAACAGGATAGTAACAGCGATCAAAGAAGTCTTTGAGTGCACCTGACATGTAACCAAGGTTTTCGGTCGTGCCTAAAATGATGGCATCAGCTTTCAAAATGTCTTCCGGTGTTGCCTCAAAAGGGTTTTTGGTAACAACAGTTACCCCGTCGACATCAGGCGATCTGGCACCACGTTCGACAGCATCACGCAGAACCCGTGTATTTTGAGACGGGATATGACCGACAATGAGAAGCTGCTTCTCAGACACTAGGACCATTTCCCCTTTGATCTAAATCTATTTTGGAACACGGCCGCAACGCTGCGAATGAACTCTTCTTTTGGAATCGAAGCTGTTCCCTCAATCTGAGCGACTTTGACCAATAAGTCCAAAGTGGACTGCGCTTGGCTGGCGGAAAAGCCTTCCAGGCTCGGGTTGAGTACTCTTTCGAGGTTATTCTTAAGTTCACTACCTCCACCATAAAGATAACTGCTGGATAATAGCAATTCCGTTGCCGCCTTGAGTGAAAGGGAGAACTCCGACCGGTAAAGAGAGATCAGTTGTTGCTTCTCTTCGCGGCTGACTTCTCCGCCAAGTTTCGCCACAGCAAAGGCCAAGAGCGCGGCGGCCTCCATTGGATTTTCAATCGAGTAAATCGCTGGACCAGAAGCTTTTTGTTGCCAAGCCCGTCTTCTTTGCCAGGAGAAGGGGTTCAGCCAGCCGATGTCGATCCCGTTGTCGTCCATCCGTTTTAGCAGGATCAGAATGGTGACTATCGCCCCCAAAATCCCAAGAACAATGTGCATGGCATAGCTCCAGAAACACACAAGTGAAAAGCAATAGCTACTCGTCGTTTAGCGTTTTGCCAAGTGAAGTTGTCATTTGGTATGCGAACTAGATCGAAGAAAAGGTTGCAGAATGAGTTTCTTCCTTTAGAGAATATCTGCTGGTTTCAAGGGAGAAGTTCGTGGCCAAACAACCAAACATCCTCATATTCATGGTCGATCAGGCCAATGGCACTTTCTTTCCTGACGGACCCGCTGATTTTCTGCATGCGCCTAATCTCAAGGCCTTGGCAAAGAAGTCCGTTCGTTTCTCGAATGCTTACTGTTCCTCGCCACTCTGCGCACCGTCACGCGCATCTTTCATGGCAGGCCAATTGCCTTCACGCACAAGAGTTTATGATAATGCCGCAGAATATGCTTCTGACATCCCAACTTATGCACACCATTTGCGTAAGCAGGGCTATTACACTTGTTTGTCGGGTAAAATGCACTTCGTCGGCCCGGACCAGTTGCATGGTTTTGAAGAACGATTGACGACTGATATTTATCCGGCTGACTTTGGTTGGACACCAGACTATCGCAAGCCCAATGAGCGCATTGATTGGTGGTATCACAATCTTGGTTCTGTCACAGGCGCCGGTGTGGCTGAGATCTCAAACCAAATGGAATATGACGACGAGGTCGCCTATAACGCCACACATAAGATTTACGATTTAGCGCGGTCGAACAGAGAGCGTCCATTTTGCCTGACTGTCTCCTTTACACATCCCCATGATCCCTACGTGGCGCGCAAAAAGTATTGGGATCTCTACGAAGACAATATGCCAGAAATAGCTGTACCCACGATCCCCTATGAGGATCATGATCCGCATTCACAGCGCCTTTTTCGTGCCAATGATTACACCAAATTCGACATAACCGAAGACGACGTTTATCGCTCCCGCAGAGCCTACTTCGCCAACATTTCCTACGTTGATGACAAGATTGGCGAAATCATGGAGGCCTTGCGCACTTGTCGAATGGAGGACGATACTATCATCGTTTTCTGTGGCGATCACGGTGATATGCTTGGTGAGAAGGGCCTTTGGTTCAAAATGTCATTCTTTGAGGGCTCAGCTCGGATACCCTTGATGATCGCTTCACCAGACATGAAACCGCAAACTATTACCGCCCCGGTTTCATTGTTGGATGTAACCCCAACGCTGGCAGATCTAGCGGGCGCAGACATGAGCGAAGTGGCGCCCTGGACTGATGGCGAATCCTTGTTGCCGCTCGCGAATGGTGCAGCCCGGAAATCACCAGTCTTGATGGAGTATGCCGCTGAAGGTTCCAATGCACCTTTGGTCGCTATCCGCGATGCTCGCTGGAAAATCATTCACTGTGAACTTGATCCGCCACAGCTTTTTGATATGGCCAATGATCCTCATGAACTGAACAATTTGGCCGAGGATCCAGAACATGCTGATGTTTTCGCAGAGCTAATGGACCAAGTGAAGGCTCGTTGGGATATGGCAGCATTTGATTCGGCTGTTCGTGAAAGCCAGGCACGCCGTTGGGTCGTTTACGAAGCTTTGCGCAATGGTGCTTATTACCCCTGGGAGTTTCAGCCATTGCAAAAGGCATCAGAACGCTACATGCGCAATCACATGGACCTCAATGTTCTTGAAGAAAGTAAGCGGTTCCCGAGGGGCGAATGAAGCCACAATTAGGTATTAAATGATCTGAGTTGGATTTCAAAATCTCCGTTCGTTCTTTGGCCGACGTAGATAAAGGAAGATCCCAAAGATTGAGATAAGCGCCCAGAAAAACTCGATCAAGAAACCGGACCAGTTCCATTCGAAGTAAAGCGAAATAATAATAAGAATAGAACCCAGACCGTTAACAAGTGAGAACCTCAACTGGGCACTGCTCCATTTTTCAATCTGGATCATCAGGTAAGCAAAAACAATGCAGAAAACGCCAAAAGTTCCCACGATATCGTGCCAGGCCATGTCCATTTATTCTTCTTCCTCTTGCGTTTCCATGTTTTGGATCGCTTCGTCCAACAGGCGGTTTCGTTCCTCTGAAAGAGCTAAGT
>CAJQQJ010000354.1 GCA_905480445.1 uncultured Alphaproteobacteria bacterium
CTTTTTCTACCGTGAAATGCGCGCACTGATCGAAGAAGGTAAATTGTACTTAGCAATGCCGCCACTTTACCGTCTCAGCCAAGGCGCAAAAACCGCTTATGCTCGAGATGACGCCCATCGTGTAGAGCTTGAAGAAACCTATTTCGATGGGCGTGGCAAAGTAGAAGTCAGTCGGTTTAAGGGCTTGGGTGAAATGGCACCTAGCCAGCTAAAAGAAACGACCATGGATCCTAAAACCAGAACGCTGCTCAGGATCTCGATAGAAGACATCGAAGACATGGGATTGGCCGACCCTACTGTCGAAACTGCGGAAGTCGTGGTAAACAAAAAGCAAGAAGCTATTCTACGTACCAATGAAATCGTCGATGATCTCATGGGTAAAAAACCGGAGAAGCGATTTGCCTTTATCCAAGAAAACGCTGCCTTCGTACAGGATTTAGATATCTAAACAGTAACACCCTAGGACGCTAACCATTCTTTCATGGCGTGACTGACACTTTCGGGTCGTTCTAACGTTGGCAAATGGCCGGAATCCTCAACGATAACCAGTTGTGAATGGGGAACCAGTTCTGACATTTCTTCATGTAACTCTAAAGGTGTGAGTGCGTCTTGGCGCCCACAGAGAATGAGTGTTGGGCAACTAACTGTTGCAAGATTTCCTCTACTATCCGGCCGCGCCATTATAGCTTCTTGCTGCATGGAGAAAGCTTCCCTGCCGATGTCTTCCGCCATCTCGAATATGATGGTCGTTAGCTCTTCATCGTCAAGTCTGTCTTCATGAATAAGCAGCGGGAGCAATTTTGGAGTAACGCCTTTAAACTTACCAATTTTCGACAGAGAAATGAGCGCACGACGGCGCCTTGTTTGTACTTCAGTATCTGCCCTTGCAGATGTATCCAACAGCGCGAGATGGCTAACGCGCTGCGGCGCAAGCCTCAAAATTGCCTGGGCGACGTAGCCCCCCATCGAAAGCCCCGCCAGCGCGAACTGTTCAGGCATTGCGTCTAAGACCGACAGTGCCATATCTTCAAACGATCGATGCTTGTCAAATCTTCCAACGTAGCATTCTGCTACTTCTGAAAGCGCCCGAATTTGAGGGTCCCATAGTTGGTGATTGCACAATAGGCCCGGACAAAGCGCCAGAGGGATTTTGGACATTAGTGCTTCCTCTATCTAAGCAAACGTGAAATCAGAGCTTAGCACAGAGAACTAAGCCTTTGGTTGACTTTTGGTAAGTCAGCGCCTAGAAGATCAGCCAACTCGCTGTTTGGCGTGGATTACTGCATGGGCGACCAAGAATCCGCTGAATAGCCAAAGTGAAGTGCCAATCAATAAAAGCCTGGAAAATACAGCATTCATGACATTCGCTGATCTCGGACTAGGTGACACGTTACTGCGTGCCATCGAAGAGTTGGGCTATAAAACGCCCACACCTATTCAAGAAAAATCTATTCCTTACGTCCTGATGAATCGTGACGTTATGGGTTGCGCGCAAACAGGCACAGGCAAAACGGCCTCGTTTACCCTGCCAATGATTGAAATTCTGGCCGCTGGCCGTGCGAAGGCACGTATGCCGAGATCCGTCATTTTGTCGCCAACGCGCGAGCTCGCAACTCAGATTGCAGACAATTTCACCAACTATGGCAAGTACCATAAACTGTCGATGGCGCTCCTCATTGGTGGTGAGTCATTCGTTGATCAAGAAAAGAAGCTTGCTCGTGGTGTTGATGTTTTAATCGCGACGCCTGGTCGCTTGATGGACCAGTTTGAGCGCGGCAATATACTGCTTTCTGATGTGAAGATCTTGGTGATCGACGAAGCAGACAGAATGCTTGATATGGGTTTCATCCCAGACATCGAACGCATCGTAGGTCTGCTCCCAAGATTTAGACAGACCCTCTTCTACTCCGCCACGATGGCGAAAGAGATCCGAAAGATCGCTGAGAAATTCTTGCAGAACCCCAAAGAGATCCACGTAGCACCACCTGCAACGACAGCGAAAACAATCACTGAACGCCTGATCAAGACCACGAAACGTAACAAGAGATCGGCTTTGCGAGATGTTCTGAAAACAGAAGACGTCACAAGCGCGCTCATTTTTTGCAACCGCAAGCGCGATATCGCTGATTTGCTCACAAGCCTCAAACGTCATAAATTTGAAGTTTTGGCATTGCACGGCGACATGACCCAGCCAAAGAGAACTGAAGCTCTAGAGGCTTTCAAAAACAAAGAAGCAAAGCTGATGATCTGCTCTGATGTTGCGGCGCGCGGCATCGATATTTCAGACTTGTCACATGTCTTTAACTTTGATGTTCCTATCAATGCAGAAGACTACATTCACCGTATCGGGCGCACCGGACGTGCAGGTAAAGAAGGCAGGGCCTTCACTATTGCAACCGATGACGAGCATAAGCAGGTTAAGGCTATCGAGAAACTCAAAGGCACTTCCTTCGAGCTAGCCGACACTGAAGCGCTTGTCGTGGAAGCATCCGCAGAAAAGAATGAAGCCGCTTCTGAACCAGCGAAATCTGTTGTCGCTGATGACAAACCCAGAGAAAGACGGCCGCGCAGAAGAGATCACCGGTCAGAGAATGACGAGGTAACAGCTGATTTCCAAAACTGTTTCACCACGGTTTCTTTGCTTGAAGATCTAACAGAGGCTGAAGTGACTAAAGCCAAAACTGCTTTTGAAGATTTAGTGCCTGCATTTATGTTAAGACCGCAGAACTCTTTGACAACACCTGCACAACAACCTGACTCTAAAGCTGCCTAGGGCTTCCAGCCAAACTCGGTTCTTTAATCGAGATCTTTAACTAAAATGGCTAGCCTGTTGGACTGGCCTTTTTTTAGTGACGCTAACCGGTTTCGAACGTGACTGCGAATGCTTAACAGTTCAGGATAGCCCGCGAAAAAATAGGTCTTCTTTCCAGCGAGCGAACGCACATCCACTCTATCCGCGAAAACAAAGCTAGAGAAGGATTCCGCGAGGTCTTCCTGTGGGTCCGTTGCAGCATAAGAGTTTACGTACTTACCAGCCCTGAACATACCCACGACCTGCCCTCTTTCGGGTTCAGCTACTAAAGCGTTGTACCATCTGTTCAAATCCTGCCCCCAAAAACCCTTCATAAATTCACCGATGTAAGAGTTAGTTTTGGCGCAACCAATTCGTGTGTAACTCCCAACTGAGAACGCCGGTGCAATAATCCACCACTGAAGCGGCGGAATATTTCTGCTGTGGCCGGAGTAAAAGTCCGCCAGTGTTAAGCTCTCTGTTTTGTCAGAGGGCGAGGATGAAGTCAGTGGAATTGTATGGTCGTGT
>CAJQQJ010000355.1 GCA_905480445.1 uncultured Alphaproteobacteria bacterium
CATTGTCGGTTAGGCGTGCGGTGAGCGCATGGCCTTCCAGATGGTTGACGGCGACGTAGGGTATGGCATGGGCCGCAGAGATCGCCTTGCCTGCCATGGTCCCAATAATCAACCCACCAATCAGCCCAGGGCCACCCGTCGCAGCCACACCGTCAAGATCTTCAAAAGTGACATCGGCCTGTTTTAGCGCTTCAGCAATGATGGCTTCGATTTTGTTGAGATGGGCTCTGGCGGCGATTTCCGGTACGACTCCGCCATAAAGACAATGGTCGTCCAGCTGCGTATGTATAACGTTTGAGAGAATTGTTCTATCAGCTGTCACAACGGCTGCAGAGGTTTCGTCGCAAGACGTCTCAATTCCTAAAACAATCATCTGCAAAAAGGCTCTTTCCGTCGCGGGCACTTGTCAGGGTAGTCCAGAGCTTTTAAACCTCTTATCCATGAGTGCAAAGACCCTTTCTATTGGTACCCGTGGCAGCCCGCTAGCTTTAGCGCAAGCACACGAAGTTCGCGACCTCCTTTTGGCTGAAGCAGCTAAAGAAGGGAGCCAGCTGTCCGTTGATGTCGTTGTCTTAAAAACAACTGGCGACAAGATCCAAGATCGCCCTCTTTCCGAAGTTGGCGGCAAGGGGCTTTTCACTAAAGAGCTCGAGCGGGCTTTGTATGACGATGATATAGATCTAGCCGTTCATTCCATGAAAGATGTCGCCACTATCTTGCCAGAAGGGCTTGAAATAGTTTCCATTTTGGAACGAGAGGATCCGCGAGATGCGATTATTTCTGAGAAATATGCATGTCTCGATGATATGCCTTCAGGGGCAATCATTGGTACAGCTTCGTTGCGGCGCCAAGCTATGGTCCTGTCAAAACGCCCTGACCTCAAAGTAACGCTGTTTCGTGGCAACGTGCAAACCAGATTGGGTAAACTCCGAGATGGTCTGGCGGACGCTACCCTGCTGGCTTTGGCGGGTCTCAACCGGTTGGGTCAACCCGAGATCGCAACTCAAGTCCTCTCGACAGATCAGATGCTTCCAGCTGTGGCTCAAGGTGCTGTTGGCATTGAGATTAGAAGTAGCGACGAGGAAGCCAGGACCTGGGCAGAAAAGTTAAACCACGCAGAAACGGCGACGGTTGTCTCGGCTGAGCGTGCCCTGTTAAAGGGGCTTGATGGTTCTTGCCGGACGCCTATTGCAGGGCATGCGATCTTAGAAGCAGGTGAATTGATCTTGAGAGGCTGGGCTGCTTTGCCAGACGGCACACAGAGTCTTGCCAGCAAGATAGTAGGCGCACCTGAAGAGGCCGAGGAACTTGGCCTTAATTTGGCCCGCTCAATGAGAGATGAATTAGGGCAAGATTTCCTTGATCAGATAGAGGCAATAGGCGCTTGAAGAAAGTTTTGGTCACAAGACCAGAAGGCCCAGCTCAAAAGACTTTCTCGCAAATGATCAGCGCCATGGGCGCAGAACCTGTTTCGTGCCCCTTGAGCAACATTGAATTCTTGCCAATGGACCTGCCGTCAAGCAGCGAGTTCCAAGCCTTAGTTGTCACGAGCAGTAACGCAGTGCGAGCGATGGCACGAGGTGCTGCTTTGTTGAAAAGTACTCCTTGTTTCGCTGTTGGCAATGCGACGGCTGACTTAGCGAGAGAAGTTGGGTTCCAGTTTGTAGAAAGTGCGAACGGCAATGTCGACAACTTGATTGACTTAATCAAAGGGTCGTTAAGTCCAGGAAAAGGGCAGTTACTCTATCTAAGAGGCCAGGCTGTGACCGGCGATCTCAGTGGGACACTTGTTGATGCTGGATTCTATGTTGAATCATTAGAGGTCTATAAGGCGGTTTGGCTTGAAGTTTTGCCAGATAAGATTAAATTCGAAATAAATCGAGGTGACATCGATCTGGTGTCTCTTCTTTCTCCATTGGCGGCTGAAAACTTCACGAAACTGGTGCGAGAAAGTGAAACTCCGATTGATCTTACTTCTACAAAGGCCATATGCTTGAGTGAAGCGATTGCGCGGGGAACGGATACTTTGAGTTGGGAAGAAATTTTAGTTTCTCCAAGGCCTAAACTTGAAGATCTAGTGAAGCTTATTTGATTGTCGGTCTGAGAAAGGCGAAACCACAAAGTGAATGACAAAAAAAACACCCAGTCCGATGCGAAGGATTTGTTGAACGAGTCGGATGTCGTGATCGACAACTCTGATGTGATTGAAGAGCATTCGGACGGCAATGATGATCAATCGGGTTTTTCGCTCACAAATCTGCTGCCAACAGCCTTGGTTGCGCTTTTAGTTTCCGTCGCCGTGGTTGCGGCTGCCTTTTTCCTGCGTGAACCACTGGGTTGGAATGATAGTCGTAACCAAGCACAATCTATTGCGGTGCTAAGCGAGAATCTTCAGGGCCGACTTTCTTCATTGGAGAAAGAAATTCAGGGCGGGCAAAGCTCAACAGCTGTTGCGGACATGCAAAAACAATTGCAGACCATGAAGTCAGAGTTGACGAAAGTGATGGCGCAAGCTGCAGCCTCGGCCAGCCAAGGCGTGAATCCTCAGGACCTCACAGCTGTGGCGCAACAAGTGGCCGCCCTTAAGACCGACCTTGATCGTAGTGGCTCCAAGACAAACCAATTGAGCAATCAAATGAGTTCTCTCTTGTCAGAAAACAAAGCTTTGAAGGCCGCACTGGCGACTGTGAGCACCGAAATGTCTGCCTTAGGGCAAAAGCAAGTGGAAACCGGTTCAACAGGTGAAGGTCAGGCTTCGGCCCTCTTGGTGACTGCGACACAGATCAAGCTCCTGGCGGACACAGGTAAAACCTTTAATCAGGAATTGCAGGTCTTGCAGAAACTGGCGGGCCAAGAACCAGCTATACTGGAAGCAGTGTCTGAACTGACACCTTTTGCTAAGTCCGGCGTCGCCACTCTTGCAACACTAAAGGCAAGCTTTCCAACTGTGATCAAAGACTTGAAGACCTTAGAAGCAACAGAAAATCAGGCTTCTTTGTTGGACGCTGTTTTGGGGCAAGTTTCTTCGGTGGTGACTGTCCGCCGAACAGAAGGTGCAGAAGGTTTGCAGGATGTTGATGGTGCGATTGCTAGAACGTCAATGGCCTTGGTAGACGGTAATCTTTCGCAAGCGATCAACGAGTTAAAAGCTATGGATGAGCGATTTAGTCCAGCGACTGCCGATTGGGTGGCACGCGCTTCTGACAGTGAAAAAGCTTCATCCTTGGCGGCTAAGCTCCAGCTTGATGCCCTTCAAGCCTTTAGCCAGTAGGATAGATTTATGCTTCGTATCCTTTGGTTCATTATTCTAATTGGTTTGATTGTTTTTGCGTCACTTTGGGTGGCACAGCATCCTGGAACGGTTGAAATCAACTGGTTTGGTCTGGAAGTTTCCTTGTCGACCGGCATTGCATTGCTGCTGCTGTTGGTTTTCACGATTGTCGTAATTTTTGTGTTCTCTTTGTTACGGGGACTCTGGCGTTCACCGGGGAGCCTGATGAAAGCTTACCGCAATAACAAACGATCCCGTGGTTACAAAGCGTTGACCCTCGGAATGGTGGCTGTTGCCGCTGGCGATCCGGAAGAGGCTAAGAAGCAATCCAAGAAGGCGGATGTTCTGCTAAATGAGCCGCCGTTGACGATGTTGTTGCAGGCGCAAGCCGCTCAGCTCAATGGTGATGAAGACGCTGCGCGCAAATACTTCATTCTCATGCTGGAGAACAAAGAGACAGCCTTCTTAGGCTTGAGAGGATTGACTAATCAAGCCATCAAAAAAGGCGATCATGAAGAAGCACTGAAACTCGCCTACAAAGCTAAAAAGTTGCGCCCTGAATCAAAATGGGTTTTTGAACAACTGCATTTGTTAGAGGCTAATGAAGGCCACTATAGCGAAGCACTAGAAGCGCTCCAGGAAGCGCAGTCTCGCAAGCTCCTGCCCAAGGCAGAAAGCAAACACAAACAGGCGGTAGTCTTGACACAGATCGCCTTAGAGAAAGAAAAGGCCGGCGATCTAGAGTTTGCCCTCAACCGTGCAGGCAAAGCTGTCAGCCGGGATCCGGATTTGGTCGCTGCTCAATTGGTTCAATCTCGGTTGTTTGTGGCAACCAATCGCCATCGAAAGGCTGTGTCCTCAATCGAGAAAGCTTGGAAACGCAGGCCTCACCCAGATTTTGTACCGATCTATATGGAAGCTCGTAAGGTCGAGGCGCCAATGGAGCGTTACAAAGCGGGCGAGAAACTCTTCGCGCTTAACCCCGATGACCCAGTGACCTTGGTTGCAAAAGCGGAGGCGGCTTTGGCGGCTGATTTATGGGGCGAGGCACGTTTTTGTCTCGACGAAGCTTTGGCTAATAAGCCAAGCGAAAAAGCCTACAGATTGCTGGCCGATGTTGAAAAGGCAGAGGGCGGTAGTGTTGAGGCCATCACGGCCTATTTAGAAAAAGCTGCCTCAGTTCCTCAAGAATCAATTTGGATTTGTAAGACTTGTTCGGAACCACATGAGGATTGGCAGATGCAGTGCAATTCTTGCGGTAACCTCGACAGTCTCAAATGGCGGGCAGAAGTACTGGTCCAACAGCCGATCAAGCTGCTTTCCGCTGATGGGCCTGAAGTAATTGTGGTTGAAGCTGAGACTGCAAAGACTTCCCCGTCATAGCTTTTTCTGTTTCCGGCAAGATATCCAGGCTTGGCCAAAGACCAGTTTCTAGCGCAGTCGCATAAGCTTCAGGATAGCCTTTTTCACGCATGTTTTTAGCCGCAGCTGCTTGATCGAAGGTTAATCTCTCATGGCGAAATTCGATTTCGCCGCTAGCCCTTTCTTCGATGACAGAATACCAGGTGTGAGTTTCCCCCTCGTTGGCAGGCATGCCAATGACACCAGCATTGTGCCACAGGTGGTCACTGTTCCCGCGGGTGTAAGGGATGCCGTTATGCCCAGAAAGAGTCACGTCGATTGAACGCTGCGCCATGTCCGAAAAGAGAGCGGAATGATCATCTGAAGCAAAGACAAAACGACTGACTTCGCGTCTTGTGCCGTGAACGATTTCGAAGCGGTGGCCTGCATAAGTGAATTGAATGAAGTCAGGCAGGGCCGCTTTCCAGTCTAGTTGCTGAGTTGAAACTTCTTTCACAGCTTGGTTAAACCATTGGACCGACAGCAGGTCGCAAGCAGAACCTTCTTCAAAACCGCACCCGCAATCCTGCGCGCCTGCAGATAGCGATAACTCAACATTGCCCTTGATAACATGGATGCCACTAGCGTGGATCAAATCCGTCGTGGCACCTGGGTCACCGCAATAGGCAACCACGTCACCGGTACAAATGATGTTGGATAATGGAATATCCAGTTCATCAGCTTTCGCGAACAGGGCTTGCGTTGCCTGCAGGTTGGAGTAGGGGCCCCCGAAGACGAGCAAAGGGCCACGCACTTCGCCCAGTTCTTTAACAACAGTCGTCATTCAGGCGTCGGCCTTCTAAAGGGGTTAATCTTGCTGTCATAAAGCGGGAAACTAAATTGCGAAAGAAATCCTTTGTCACAAGGTAGTGAGGCGCAACGCTATCGGTTCTCAATTGCCTGGGCCGAGAATTGTACGAGTTCGCCTCTCCAGACTTGTCGAACGAAACAGAAAGCGGTGCCGTCTTTCTTACGCACGATCTGCTCCTGTTCAATGCCAACTTGCCAAGCAGTGACACCAAGGAAAGCGGCGTCGGATGGCTGAATGGGGGCCATGCGAACAACGATATCAGCAGTGTGACCTAAGGTACCATAACGTTCACCTAACAGCTTTTCAGAACCGCTTCTGATGCCGGGTTTTCTCAGTTCAGGGCAAAGTTCAGGTGCGATGAATTCCGTCTCGAAAAATATCGTGTGCCCTGAGGAGCTAAACAGCCTCGTTCTTTCAAACAGAGGGCTGCCTTCTGCTATGAACAAACTGGTTGCCAGTTTGGCGTCAGCAATCGCCTTTTTGTCAGCGATCAACTCGACCTCTATTTCGACGCCCTGCCGTTTGGCATCAGTAACAAAACTCGCCATTGAATTGACGTTGTAATTGATGCGCGGTGGCGAGACAAATCTACCCCGTCTGTCTTCGCTGTAGGCTAGACCTTCGGCCTCTATCGCTTCCAAGGCTTTGTGTGCTGTCATTCGGCTGACGCTATGTTGCTCAGCTATTGTTCGTTCAGAGGGTAAGCCTTCATGTTCGGCCAACGAGCCATCCACAATTTGCTTCTTCAGGTGGTCGACAATTTGCCTGAATAAGGGAAGGTTGGTAACGGTTTCATTGGGCGAATCGGTCAATGTTCTAGATTTCTCTCGGCGGACGGATTTTTGAGTTGTTCAGTATGGGATTTTCTATATAGCCAAATATTGGTATATACCAGATTATTTATAGGAGTTAGCAAATGCCTGAGTTAACGCAAGCACAGAGAGATCAGTTTTGGCGCGATGGGTTTTTGGTTGTTGAGGACGCTGTGACCCCAGAACAGTTGGCTCAGTTGCGTAGTGTTTTTGAGGGCTGGGTAGAAGAAAGCCGCGCTCATGATGATGACTATGGCGAGACTTTAGATGGTCGCAAGCGCTTCGATTTAGAGCCAGGACACTCTGCCGAGAAGCCAGCGCTGCGCCGCGTGCAATCGCCGGAAGAAGTTTCAGAAGTCTACGAAGACATTATGCGCAACGCCCGCACTGTCGATATCGTTGCTGAATTGCTCGGCCCAAACCTGCGGTTCCATCACGGCAAGGTCAATTCAAAACTCCCCGGAGCGGCGACCAAGGTTAAGTTCCATCAGGATTTCCCTTTTCAGGTTATGACCAACACTGACCTGATCACTTGTTTGCTTTGTGTAGATGAGGTCACGCTTGAAAATGGTCCACTGGAAGTCGTGCCTGGCACACATAAAGGGCCACTGTACAGCCATTGGCACAACGGTGTCTTTACAGGCGCTGTCGCAGATGAAGTCTATGAGGAACACAAAGACAAGATTGTCAAATGTGTCGGCAATCCCGGTTCAGTTTGTTTGATGCATTCATCCCTTCTTCATGGCTCCGCCCCCAACTTGTCTAACAAGTCTCGTACGCTCTACATCACCACTTACTATGCCGAAGATGCCATTGAGTTGAATGAGAATCACCTGCCCAGCAGATTCACCTACGAGCTCATTCGAGGCGAAGAAACCGGCCGCGTGCGTTGCATGAACCTTGACGTTCAGTTGCCTGAAAAACCTAAGGATACTTCCTTCTTTGCACAGCAAGCCGCTGGATGATTGCTGGGTCTCAAAGGCCGTTTTCTTTTTTCACTAAGGGTGGCGGTCCGAAGATTGCCCATTGGAGGCTCGTCGCTATTCTTTGCGCACGTTCCAGGAAATAGATTCTCGCGGCTTCGGTAGGTGCTGTATCCTTCAATGTTTCATCAAAAAGATTGAGCCAAATAGTAAAGTGGCCGGGTTCAATAGACTTGTGTTTGGCATGCTCAACGACTGGTTTGCCTGAGTAGGTCCCGGCGTTCAAAGCCACTGATTGCCAGAAAAGCTTAATTTTACTCATGTGCTGATCCCAATTGTCACCAATGGCCTGATCGAATATGGGCCCCAG
>CAJQQJ010000356.1 GCA_905480445.1 uncultured Alphaproteobacteria bacterium
ACAAGGAGGCCAAAGCTAATGGCCGATCAATCAATCCGACGTGTCGCGATCATTGGTGGTACACGCACACCCTTTTGCCGATCCAATACGCTTTACGCTGATCTAACCAATCTCGACATGCTTTCCACTGCTCTTCAAGGCCTCACAGACAAGTTTGGATTGACTGGCCAGGAAGTTGGTGAGCTTTATGCAGGGGCTGTGACCACACACGCTAAAGACTGGAATTTGGCAAAAGAAGCAGCTCTGTCAACAAGCCTCTCGCCAACGACCCCGGCGATTACAATGATGCAAGCCTGTGGTACGTCCCTTCAAGCAGCCATGATCTTGGCAGGCAAAATCGCGGCTGGCCACATTGATAGTGGTATCGCCGCTGGTACGGACAGCACATCTGATGCGCCGATCGTCTTCAAGAGAAAGTTTGCGCAAAAACTGATTAAGCTTGGACAAGTGAGGTCCATGGGCAAACGTGTTAAGGGCATTTTGGGTATTCGCCCCAGTGACTTCGCGCCTCAAGTTCCAAGCCCTGCTGAACCGCGTACAGGCCTTTCCATGGGCCAACACTGTGAGCTGATGGCGAAAGAATGGGGCATTTCTCGCGAAGAACAAGATCAGCTTGCAATGGAAAGCCATCATAAAGCTGCCGCCGCTTACAGTGCTGGTGAATTTGATCAACTGATCACACCTTGCGCTGGTGTTTGGCGTGACAACAACCTTCGGCCTGAGACTTCTCGCGAGAAGATGGCGAAGCTCAGAAATGCCTTCGATAAGAGCGACAAGGGCACCCTAACTGCCGCAAACTCAACGCCACTCACCGACGGCGCATCTGCAGTACTGCTTGCCAGTGAAGAATGGGCGAAGGAACGCAAACTCCCTATACAAGCTTATTTAACTTTCAGCCAAACAGCCTCTGTTGACTATGTTGCTGGCGAAGGCTTGCTAATGGCGCCAACGGTTGCAATGTCTAGAATGTTACAACGTGCTGGGCGCTCGCTTCAGGACTTTGACATCTATGAAATTCATGAAGCCTTCGCCGCACAGGTCCTCTGCACCCTCAAAGCCTGGGAAGATGAAGACTACTGCAAAGACCGTCTTGGTTTGACCGAGGCCTTGGGTTCTATTGATCGCAGCAAACTTAACCCGCGTGGCTCCTCTTTGGCTGTTGGTCACCCATTTGCCGCGACTGGTGGACGCATTCTTTCGGACCTCGCTGATCAGCTTGAAAAACGCGGATCAGGTTCCGGTGTCATTTCAATTTGTACAGCCGGCGGTATGGGTGTCACTGCAATCCTAGAACGCTAAATCATAACTTTTTGTTCCCACGAGCCGACCCTATGAAAATAATCGTCTTTACAGACCTACACTTCCGCACGGATAAAGCGGATCTAGCTATAGACCCCAGAGCCAGTTTGGCCGCTGGTGTTGCGCATGTGAACATGTATCAAAAAGACGCTGACCTCGTTGTTTTTACAGGTGATATTGCGCACGTTGGTGACAAAGAATCATATGAAGAATTTCATGACTGTATTGCGTCGCTTGAAAAGCCTCATGCTTTAATGATTGGCAATCATGACAAGCGTGAAGTCTTTCAGGAGGTTTTCTCTACCGCGCCAAAGGACCAAAACGGTTTTGTCCAACAGATCATTGATCACGACGCTTGCCGACTAATCCTGTTGGATACCTTGAATGCGCCGCCATACGACTACCCAAACTTCCACTTTGGAAACCTCTGTGAGAAACGACTAGATTGGTTGACGAACGCGCTGACAACAGCTGGAGACAAACGTTGCATCATCTTTATGCATCACCCACCGCATGAGACTGGGTTTGTTTCCATGGACATGATCCGGTTGCAAAACGAAGTACAGTTCTATGACGTAATCGAAAAAGCCGGAAATGTTGCGCACATTGTTTGCGGCCATGTCCATAGAACGATATCAGGCAGTCATCGCGGTATCCCGTTCTCCGTTTTCAAAAGCACGACCACACAGATGCCTATGCTGTTCGACGTTATGGACTTCCACCTGGAAACGCCTGAACCACCCGCCTATGGAATACTCGACATTCGAGACGAATCTGTGCTGGTTCACACCGAAGACTATGGTTTATCAGACCTTGATGGTTTGAGAGCTAACGCTTCGATGCAAGTTTAGAGAACTAACATCGCGATCGCCACAATCACCTAAATCGCGCTAGTCCTAGCACATCAAATTCATCCTTATCCGCTACTTTAACAACTCCTAAATAACGCAACGCATCATTTATTTTGTTTCCGCCGATTTCTACTAACTCATTGCCTTGATAAACACAGGCAGCCTGTTCACCTATCCCTCCAAAGTACTCCGCAACTACCAAGGAAAACAGAGCAGGTTTTTCAACTGAAACAATACTGGCCAATTTTGCTAGAGCACTATCTCTTGGAATAGGTTCGAATTCGTCGCCACTTATATCAACATCGCCGACAGCCAACATCCCATTTACTTCGAGTTTAGTTTTCAATTCTCTTTCGCGCTCGCTCGGAATGTGAATGAGAGTTAGGCCATAATCCATTTGTTCATGAACCAATTCAAATTCTCGCAATGGTCGGTCGTCAATTGAGCCCTTCAAAATCATGCCCCTCAACACGTAGGCCAAAATTTACTTCCCCTTCCAAACCGGGTCACGCTTCTCAGCAAAGGCACGAGGCCCTTCTTCCGCGTCTTCGCTGCTGAGCATAGCTTGATAGGCTGACCTCTGTCCTGCTCGCATTTCGCTGTAAGAGTCTTGAACAGAAAGATCTTCGCTTTCACGTGCTGTTTCTTTAACGGCCTGGACAGCTAAGGGCGCCGATTCGCTGATGTCCTTTGCAAAGGTTCTCGCCGCGTCCATCAACTTATCGGCTGGCACAATTTGATTGATCAGGCCCCATTTCAAAGCTTCTTCAGCTTTCATCTGGCGCCCGGTCATGAGCAGTTCCATAGCAACGGCAGTCGGCAAACGCTTAGGCAATCGGATCGATGCTGAATCAGCGAGTTGTCCGACCTTTACTTCAGGCACAAAGAAGGATGCATGCTCAGCTGCAATCACCAGATCACAGGCTAGAACAATCTCAAACCCTCCACCAACAGCCATTCCGTTGACAGCGGCGATCACTGGTTTGTTGAAGTTAGGCAATTCTGAAATTCCGCCAAAACCACCAACGCCGTAATCGCTGTCATAGGCTTCACCGTCTGCTGCTGCAACCAAGTCCCAACCTGCCGAAAAGAAACGCTCGCCTCCGCCCGTCAGGATTGCCACGCGCAATTCCGGATCATCACGGAACTCCGCAAAAACCTTTCCCATTTCTTGGCTGGTCTTAGCATCAATCGCGTTGGCTTTTGGACGATCTAACGTGACCTCAAGGATATGGCCGTTGCGTACGGTTTTGACGACATCTGACATAGGTTATTCTTCTTTCATAACGATGAGTGCATCGACGGCGATAGCACCTTTGTTTTCGGTGCGCACCATAACTGGATTAATGTCTAATTCAACCAAGCTATCTGCTTTTGCTTCCACAAATCTAGCGACAGCCATCACGAGCCCAACCAAGGCGTCAACATCACCAGGGGGTTGACCACGGTAGCCTTTGAGCAGTTTGCTGATTTTTAGTTCGCTAATCGCGGAACGAACGTCTTGTTCTGTGCAGGGTAGTAAGATCAACTGACTGTCATCAAGCAACTCAACGAGTACACCACCAGCGCCCAACACGAGATATGGCCCAAAGCCTGGCTCAACATTTGCACCAATGAGCACTTCTGCCACTGCATCAGTTACCATTTCCTCGACAAGCACGGTTTCAGAAATAGCCGACAAATCATGAATCGCTTCGACGAGCTCTTCACCATGAGCCAACTTTAGTTTAACGGCACCAAGTTCAGATTTGTGAGATAAGTCGCTTGCCACAGCCTTTGCAACCAAGGGAGCTGATAAGCCGTCAGTTTTCACCGAAACATCACCAGAGAGCCCAGAAACACCTTTTGGAACGGTCACTCCCCAATCAGAAAGAAGTTTCTTGCCTTCCCACTCGCTTAAAGAAATTGTTTGCCCGGAGTTACTCTCAGTCGCCAGAGGTACGAAATCTGGATCATCTGAGAACCATACCTCCCCGATATCAGCAGCTGCTCTAACCGCTTCCAAAGTCTCAGTCAGGCCCTGTAATGGAGCGATGCCTGCGTCAAGAAAAACTCGGCGAGCAGATGGCGGGATTGATTCTGGCATCGTGGCCACCAAGGCTAACTGGTTACCAGTTTTGTTTTTGGCATCAATT
>CAJQQJ010000357.1 GCA_905480445.1 uncultured Alphaproteobacteria bacterium
AAGATTGAAGGTGACAGTGTGGCTGTCGTCGGTCAGAACCGCAAGCTTTTGATTTTTGCTGTTGAAGAGTTGCCAGAAATGGCAAGAGGTAAGGGTGTTATGTTACAAAAATACAAAGACGGTGGCCTGAGTGACGTGAAAACTTTTACTCTAGAAAAGGGACTAAGCTGGCGTTGGGGGCAAGATAAGAACCGTACTGAAACGGATCTGATTGCCTGGCAAGGAAAGAGAGCCTCGGCGGGGCGTATGGCTCCGAATGGATTCCCGAAGAACAACAAGTTTTATTAGGTTTTAGGCATGAAGCGGTTCTTAAAGAACTGGTTTGGAGAAAGAGAGAAAGAATATGTGCCGGAAAGAACGGTTCGTATTCTTTGCATTGACGGCGGTGGTATCAGGGGGCTTATTCCCGCTGTCGCTCTGGAAGAACTCGAGCGACGCGTTGGGCAAAACTGCAGTGATATCTTTCATCTTATAGCAGGAACTTCTACTGGTGGACTGATCGCCTTGGGATTGACGAAGCCGGATCCCTTCAATGCCAGTGACTTGGTCGATTTCTATAGTAATCATGGCCCAGATATTTTTAAAAGATCGATGGTCCATGCGGCCAGGTCTCTTGGTGGCTATCTTGATGATCTTTACCAGACAGATAGCTTTGAGGCATTGTTGCGAGAAAAGCTTGGCAACAATTGGCTTTCTGGTAACTCACCGGAAACCTTGGTGACAGCCTACGATATCGAAAGACGCCAACCGCGTTACTTTTCCAGTTGGAAAGCACGAGGCGACAGAATGGATGTTGGCACCGAGGAAGATGCTTGTGATTTTTTGCTGCCTGATCTTGCTCGTGCAATTACAGCTGCTCCTTCTTACTTCAGACCGGCACTGATTCAGGACCGCTGCGGGGCTACTCATCCTTTGATCGACGGTGGTGTCTTTGCCAACAATCCCGCTATCGCCGCGTTAATGGAAGCCAGAGTTCTTTTTCCGAAGGCGGAAAACATTCTACTTGTCTCTCTCGGTACTGGCACCTTGGAACGGCCAATCGAATACAAGAAAACCCTGAAATATGGCAAGTTAGATTGGATTGAGCCAGTCATGTCAATTATGTCCAGTGCTTTAGACCAGGCCATAGACCGCCAGCTGTCTCTTGATTTAGGCGATGAAGACTACTTCCGATTCCAAACCCATTTGCAGCGATTTGACAACGATACACCTGGTCCAAGTGATGATTTTGACGATATCACGCCAAAGAATATCGACCGGCTGAAACGACGCGCCGGTGAGATGTTGGAATGGGAAGCCGCGCACCTAGATGTCTTAGTGGAACGCTTGAAGAAGGAAGCTCGCTGCGATATGGATAAGCTGGTTTGACCTTTTGATGAGTATTCTTTGATGGCAAAGAAACAAAGAGAGGCACGTCTTCTCTCGATAGACGGTGCAGGCCTCAAAGCCATCGTTCCTGCTTTGGTGCTGTCTCACATCGAAAAGGTGACTGGCAAACCAATCAACAAATCATTCCACTTTTGTGCGGCGACCTCTGCGAGCGCTATTCTGCCCATGGCCCTCTCGTCTGCCACTGCAGGTGGACAACCGATAGATGCTCGAGATCTTGCTGTAAATTTGATGCAACAAAGTAGCAAAATTTTTGGGTGTGAATTTTGGACTAAGTTGCGACAAGCCAATTTCGGCTCACAAGGTTTTCGAAGCGCACGGCGCTTGGAGCGCTTGTCGGTTAGGTTGTTCAAGAAGTTAAATTTGTCTGATTGTAGCTGGGACATTCTGCTCCCTCTTTATGATATGGAGAAGGGCAAGGGCTATAGCGTTAAGAGCTGGTTGGCTCGCGGTGAAGGCGACATCAACTATGCAAGAGAACAAAATTTCAAATTACGGTCGTTAGCTGAGGTGAGTTTTGCACCGCCTTCAGTGTTTGGCCCAAGGGTTGTTTGGGATCAAAGGCGTAAACCACGTTGTCTTGTGGATTGCAGTTTCGCTCAGTCAAACCCGCTGAATGCCGGTAGAGCTAACGCCTTAGATTTGTATCCAAATGCAGACAGATTCTGTGTTTTGTCATTGGGCGTCGGTGAGGAAGAAAAACAAACGAGTTATTTGACTAGTCAAGCTTTGTCCAGCCATGCTTGGATGAAGCCGATGTTTGAACTTGCAACAAAGATCCATCAAGAGCAGATGCCTGAGATGGCGCTGCGTGATTCAAAAACCTACAGATTCGATCCGATGATAAAAGCAAGCCAGGCTACGCGCAGATCATTAGCCTGGGGCAACTTGGACGCAATTTCATTGAAGACTTTAGAAGCGGCTGCGCAGTCTGTAATTCTAGAAGCAGATCACAACGGTCTCTCAGATCTTTGCGCTCATTTAATTGAAGTTCCATTGACGCCGCGAAACCAACTGATAAAGAAGCACCATGACGACCTCTAAAGTAAGTGTTGAACAGTTTCAGGAAATCGTTGGTGCAGGCTTGCCTCAACTTGATGGATGGAACATGAAAGTCGAACATTTGGGCTTTGGAGAGGGGACTATTCTGTTGCCTTATCAGGGTTCGTTTCTGCGGCCAGGTGGCACGATTTCTGGGCCAACCATGATGGCTTTAGGTGATCTCGCGCTTTACTTGGCTGTTCTTTCAACCATTGGCCCAGAACCAATGGCTGTTACTACTTCGCTTAACACAAACTTCCTACATTTCCCGGCAGCCGGTGACCTGAGAGCAAAAGTCCGAGTCCTTATAGCAGGT
>CAJQQJ010000358.1 GCA_905480445.1 uncultured Alphaproteobacteria bacterium
ACACCTGTTCCACGAACAACCAACACGACAAAAAACACCGCAGCAGCCAACACAAGTGCGCCGATGAGAGTTTCAAAACTGCTTCTGTTTTTCATTTAAACTCTAACTTTGTTTTAAGACGGTGACCAAGACTCATAGTCACCAGTCGCTTTGGGCCGTGAAGTACCAGAGAGATCATGCCCAGGTGGCCGATAAGCCAAGTCAGTACCGGTATGATTTGGCTCATGGTCTTTTTGCCAATCATAACGCTGCGCTGTAGCTTCGTCAGGAACCACATTAACCGTGTGATGCAACCAACCGTGCCATTCAGCCGGAACTTTAGAAGCCTCGACGTCGCCCTTATAAACCACCCAACGACGCTCGCGCATCAATGTGGCGACACGGCCACTTGGCTTTTTACGGCGATAGTAGCGATTGCCCAATTGATCAGTTCCCACGTGCTCACCACGTAGTTTTGTGTATAGCCAGGTTCCAAAATCGATCATTTACTCTTCCAAATCCGATGATTCGTTCGCGCCTTATATGGCATTCCTCAGCGATCCAGTCCATAAGCTTTTAGCGCTACATCATGTCATAACTGGGGCTGCGTCACCCAATGAAATCAAAAGGCACTAGAATAGCCTTTAGTTCGCGCCGGGATTATCGACTCTACACTTGTGTAAACCCGTTCCAAAAAGAACTGTGAGGTGGCTTTTGTTGGCTTCCTTAAAGGTTTAGATGGTCTCTATATGCCTGTCATATAGGCTGGCATTATACTGGAGCTATTGCTGGCCCAATTGGCAGCGCGTGAAATCCTTGACGGCGACAGAGATAAAATGCTTCAGGGTTGCGGCCTTGACCGCTTCATTCTTTAAACCGGATACACGCCTGTAATGTCCCCAGCAAAAATTGGTCTGCTCCTCGTAATCGGCTGCAATATCGCGCTAGGTTCGAACCCTCCTTTAGCAAGACTGGTCTACAATGATGGAGGAACGCCAGAAACCGTGGTTGCCATGCGTTTTCTGGTCGGACTGATAGTGTTAGGTCTTTTTCTGCTTTTATCACGGCAAAAGCTCGACAGCGCTACATTTAGATCCTTGCCTGCCTGGATCGTTGGTCTGAGTTGGACTGTGACCTCAATCGGTTATCTATCATCCGTATTTTTCATTCCTGTGTCCTTGGCGGTCCTGATCTTCTTCACTTTCCCCTTAGTCGTGACGCTTGTCGACATTCTGTTAGGCAAAGCGTCCAATGGGCCATTCACGTTGGCTGTTGTTCTTTGTG
Source organism: uncultured Alphaproteobacteria bacterium (assembly GCA_905480445.1). Classification (GTDB taxonomy): domain Bacteria; phylum Pseudomonadota; class Alphaproteobacteria; order UBA7985; family CAJQQZ01; genus CAJQQZ01. The sequence goes on from CAJQQJ010000358.1 coordinate 1,264, forward strand.
CATTTATTGGCTTGTCTTTCGTTCTGGCTCCTGCCCTAGATCAATTAGACTGGAGAGGTCTCGCACTTGCCTTCGTCGGTGGATTAGGCACAGCCTCTGCCATTTTGGTGACAAACCACAAGGCGCAAGTTGTCGATCAATCCTCGTTAGCGGTGGTCGTCTTACTAACAGGAGCCCTAGTGGTGGCACCAGCTGTCTTTTTGCGAGAAGCCTTCATCTTACCAGCTACTATATATGGTAATATCTATTTAATCGGCGGCGCAGTTCTCAACGCATCGGCGCTAATTATGATGTTTGCAGCGATAAAACGAATCGGTTCTACTCAAACGGCCCTGTTTATGAACCTTGAACCACTAGTGACTATATCTGTCGCCCTTTTGTTCCTAAGCGAAACGCTAACGCCGCTACAGGCAACCGGCGTATTAGTAGTATTATCTGTACTATTTCTCAGCACTCTTCGTTCAAAATAGAACAGTTTCGATTCGCAGGCGACTCCGAGGCCAAAGTCAAGATCAAAATGCAGTATCTTTTTTGCTTTTTGACACAAAATGTGGTAGTCATCACGAATAGTTTATGGCAATTAGGGATCCGTTACCGCGGGCGGTGACTGATTTAGGGGTTTATAAAACCAGGGACGAAGAGAGGCTATTTTGCTTCGACTGATCACTTCGTTACTGTCAATTTAATACCGCAGATCGATAGCCCAGAAAAAAATATAATAATTGTTCTAATTAAAATTAGATCCAAACAGCGGCTGCGAAGCTAGGGGATAGCTGTTTTGTGATCCGATGCACAGAGAGGATTCAAACATGCGTTTTGAACGTTTGTTTACAGCAGCCAACGACGAACCTTATGCGTCTATCGAATTTAAAACTACCACCAGTGAAATCAAAAACCCCGACGGTTCAATTGTATTCCAGGCCAAGGACATTGATGTTCCTAAAGACTGGAGCCAAGTTGCTTGTGACGTACTCGCGCAAAAGTACTTCCGCAAAGCAGGTGTGGCTCGTTGCCTGAAAAAGGTTGAAGAGAACTCTGTCCCTAGCTGGCTTTGGCGCTCTGCACCTGACGAGAAAGCCCTGGCTAAACTACCAGCCGAAGAACGCTATGGCGCAGAATCATCTGCTCGCCAAGTCTTTGATCGTCTGGCCGGTACTTGGACTTACTGGGCTTGGAAAGGCTCCTATTTCAATACGGAAGAAGATGCTCGCAACTTCTTCGATGAAATGCGCTACATGCTGGTTAAGCAAATGGCGGCACCAAACTCTCCTCAGTGGTTTAATACTGGTTTACATTGGGCTTACGGCATTGATGGCCCGAGCCAAGGCCACTACTACGTTGACTTTGAAACCGGCAAACTCGTTAAATCAAAATCC
>CAJQQJ010000359.1 GCA_905480445.1 uncultured Alphaproteobacteria bacterium
CCTGGGGTTCATCTTCAAAGCGATAAAGAACTGGACGGTTTTGTGCGTGAACACGCGGAAAGCGCCTACCATCCATCCGGTACCTGTAAAATGGGCGCGATGACTGACCCAATGGCCGTGGTTGATCCAGAATGTCGTGTGATCGGTATGGAAAACTTACGTGTTGTCGACGTTTCGATCCTTCCCCAAATCACAAATGGCAATCTGAATGGTCCAACCTTGATGCTGGCGGAGAAAGCCAGCGATCATATTCTGGGCAAAGATCCCCTGCCAGCGTCCAATCAAGAACCCTGGATTCATCCTGATTGGGTAAACAGTCAACGGTAAGTTACAATCTCGAAACACTTCTAACGACGCCAACAGAAGGAAAGACGATGTCTGACAATGTAAGTAAGTTCTTTACAGCATGGGGTGACTCAAACAGCGCATCACAAGCCGCAACCATAGCTGAGGCCTTAGCAGTTGACGCACGGTATGCCGATCCACGCACTGAAGCACCCCTGATCGGTCCTGAAGCCGTGTCTAACTATGTCGCGCAGTTCGCTCAGATGGCTCCTGGAGCCGAGGTTGAGGCGGTTGACGTCTCGGAGCGCGATGGTGTCACTCGGGCGACTGTCGAATTTAGAATGGCAAATGGTATGGCCCAGACCGGCCAGTATTTCGTCGAGACGGATACGGCAGGCAAACTAAGTCGATTGGTCGGCTTCGTCGGAACCGGAACCCCGAATTAAGCACAGACGCTTCGTCAGTGACTTTGTGTTTTGGAGGCGACGTAGTCCATGAGAGCTAAAACCACACCAGATCCAACAAAAACAACATGGATAGTGATCATCCATTGCAGGTCTCTGTCTGATTTAGAAGCAACGTCCATGAAGGTCTCAAGGAGGTTTATTCCGGAAATTGCCACAATAGAGGCGATCAACTTTAGCTTCAAACCAGAGAAATCAACCTTGCCCATCCAGTTGGGTTTGTCTTCGCTGTCTCGAGCCACTTCGATTCGAGATACAAAGTTTTCATAGCCAGCGAAAATGATCATCAAGATCAAGTTTCCGATCAAGGCTAAGTCAACCAAGTGTAGAACGAGCAACAGGGTGTCCTTGATAGACAAAGCAATCAAGTTCGGTAAAGCATGAAAGATTTCTTGGATCACCTTCAGCATGATAATGCCGAGCGAGAAACAAAGGATGAGATAAACCGGTGCCATGAACCAGCGGCTAGCAAAAATTACGCGTTCTAACGCCAATTCAATGGGTTTCTTCATCATGACACTCAAGTTAGGTTTCAACTAAAGGCTATATAGTCAAAGGCTACAGCTCGATCAACCAAAGCTAATTAAGTTTTGCTTAAGCTCAGTGATCAAAATTTGTACTAGCTTACCGCCCTCCTGCTTGCTAAGGCGGATAGAGAGATTTTTTACCAGGAGATCAGCTATGCAAGTCGTCAACTTTCGCCAAATGAAGGATGGAACCAAGGAAGAATACCACTTTCTTGAGGGGCTAGAAGACGAGTTCCAAAAACAACTTCCGGACAGAATCATGAAAGAGCTCGCTGACTTAGAGGAAGGCCTCACCGGTTACAGAGTAAATCGACTTGAGCATTCATTAATTTCTGCGACAATGGCCGAAGCGGACGGCGCGGATCTAGATTGGATCGTAGCAGCTCTTGTTCACGACATCGGCGATGGCCTAGCACCAAAAAACCACGACTCAATAGCTTCAGCCATCATTGCGCCTTATGTGCGAGAAGAATGCACCTGGGTGCTTAAAACCCACGGTATTTTCCAAATGGTCTATTACGCTCATCACTTCGATGACGATCCCTATGCGCGCGATAAATACAAAGATCACCCACTTTATCAGAAGGCTATCGATTTTTGTGAATTCTGGGATCAGTCGGCTTTCGACCCTGATTTTGAGTACAAGCCTTTAGAATACTGGCGTCCCATGGTTGAAGAAGTATTCTCTCGCAAAGCCTGGGATCCTGCAATCCTCCAAAGCGGTGTTGAAATGCCACTGAGAGCCGCCGCCTAAAACACTACAAAATCATACTTACTCAAGGCCGGTCTCAGTACCGGCCTTTTTTGTTAGCAAAAAGAAAAGGCACATCAATGAAAATGAACAACCAACTGCCGCTGCATTTGGAAAGCATTGAAATTGCTACGATAGGATTGGGTTTTGATATGCCCTCTGAACGGAACACTGGTGCTCTCCTTAGAACGCTTGCATCTACAAAACCAGCTAGTAATCTTCTTGAAATTGGCACGGGTACGGGCTTGGCTACAGCTTGGCTCCTCGACGGTATGGACGAAAGATCGACCCTAACCTCGCTCGATAACGACGAAGTTGCCTTGTCAGTTGCCCGGGACCATCTCAGCAACGATCAGCGATTAACTTTGGTCCTTGACGATGGCAATGATTGGTTAAAACGAAATCAAGATCGTCGCTACGATCTAATTTTTGCTGAATCTTATCCAGGTAAGTACAATAACTTTGAGCTGGCTTGGGACATTCTCAAACAAGGTGGGATCTATTTGATTGACGACATGTTGCCTCAGAAGAACTGGCCAGTAGGCCACGAAAACAAGGTCAAACAACTAAGCAAAGACCTCCAAAATCGAAATGATGCAAACCTTACTTGGCTCAAATGGGCGAGTGGATTGATCCTAGCCGTCAAATTGACCTAGCAGGCTTCCCTTTTGCAATTGACTTAGCTCATTCATTAAGCTCTTCCTAGCTGGGCAAAATTTAAACTGGTGCATATGGAAAAGAAAAGCTCCCTCGACTTTATTGGCGGTTCAGGCCTTCTGGCTCTCGCGCTGGTGTTGGGTTTCAACCAAGTTATGATCAAGGTCTTGAACGACGGCCTGCAACCAGTGTTCAGCTGTGGTCTGCGATCCGTCTGTGCCTTTTTCATTATCTACGCCTATGCCCGTTGGCGTGGCAGGCCGCTATCGATCAGCGATGGAACCCTCACTCTCGGTATCCTCACAGGCGTGCTCTTTGCACTTGAGTTTATCTTTCTCTTCGTGGCACTCGATTACACCTCCGTGGTTCGTGTTTCGATATTCTTTTACTCTATGCCCATATGGATAACACTCGGTGCCCACTTCTTCGTTGATGGTCAGCGCATTACGCCGATCAAGGGCCTGGGCCTCACTGTAGCAATGGCTGGTGTTGTCTGGGCTTTATTTGATAGAGGTGCCGGGGGCGGCTCTTTGATCGGTGACATTTTGACGACCATTGGGGCCATGTGCTGGGCTGCCATCGGTTTGATTGCACGCGTCACCAGATTCAACCGTGCAGTCCCTGAGATGCAACTGTTGTATCAATTGGCTGTTTCTTCCGTCATTCTCATCCCTGCAGCCTTCTTCTTTGGCCCTCTCATTCGAGACTTACAGCTATGGCATTGGGGTGTCTTTGCATTAATGACTGGTGGTGTCGTCTGCTTTGGCTTTTTGTTCTTCTTCTGGGTGGTTTCAATCTACCCGCCCTCTTCCGTCGGTTCATTCATGTTCTTAGCTCCAGTCTTCGGAGTGGTTTTTGGCTGGTTCATTCTGGGCGAGCCAATCGGCCTCACTATTGTTGGGGCCTTGACCTTAGTCTGCCTTGGTATCATTCTGATTAATAGAAACCCCAAAACCAGTTCTTGAGACAAATGAATAGAGATACAAAAAAAGCCGACGAGATTTGGTCCAACGGCCATATCCATTCATTCAACTCAGACGAACATCACAGTTCAATTGCCATTAGCGACGGTCGGATCCTCGCAGTCGGTGATGATCTTGAAGGACTTGCTGGACCAGGCACAAAAAGAACGGATCTGAACGGTCGGTTTGTAATGCCAGGGATGATAGACACCCATACCCACGGATTGTGGGGTGCATGCAGAGACTGCTTCGAGGTCTACGTCGGCTATACGTCAACGCTCGACAAATTGGTCACAAGTGTGGGTGTTCGCGCTCAACAAATGGAAGCAGGCACATGGATCACAGGTGGCCCCTGGCGATTAGACATGCGCCAAGGCATGGGGAGTTCCCCAAAGGACCTACTTGACAGCATCGAGCCAAACCATCCAGTTGCCCTCAAAGACACCACACAGCATTCACTGTGGCTAAACTCCAAAGCACTGGCGCTCGCTGGCATAACCGCAACCTCGGCCGAGGTCGAAGGTGGGGTGATAGAGCGACATCCAATGACAGGAGAACCAAACGGTATTCTCGCAGAAAATGCCTCTTCACTTGTGCTGCCCTTCCTTAGATTTAGCGATGATCAGCTCAAGGAAAGCCTGACTTACATGATTGGCTATTTTCATTCTATGGGCATTACTGGCTTTAAAGAACCAATGGCCTATGAGCATGATTTGAAAACTTATCTGGCTTTCGACCAAGCCGACAAGCTCAATTTGCATTTAGGTGTTCATCTTTCCCGCTTCACGCCCATGGCTGCTGGTCGTACACCCTATGACGAACTAGAGGAATGGCGAGAAAAATACCGCAGCATTAACATTCACACCGACTTTGCAAAGCTGTTTTTAGATGGTGTTGCCCCCTCTCACACCGCGTCCTTCTTTGAGCCTTATTTGGAAAGCTCGGGCTATAAAGCCGCCGCCCACGATCCTGAAGCAACACTTCTCCTCAAACCTGACGATCTCGCTCAGGAAGTCACAGAACTGGACCGTCGAGGTTTTGTTGTCAAAATGCATGCTGTCGGAGACCGCGCCGTCCGAGCTGGACTGGATGCGATAGAGGCCGCGAGGCAAACCAACGGCATGAACAATTTGCGCCATGAAATCGCTCATTCTCCTTTTGTAACCGACAGCGACCTGCCTCGTTTCAAAGAGCTTAACGCCGTTGCAGAGATGTCTCCGAAGCTATGGTTCCCAAATCCAGTGACTGCAGCCCAGCATGCTGTACTAGGCGTTGAAAGGACGGATAAATGCCATCCAATCCGTACGTTGCTCGAAGCCGGCGCTGAACTGATTTATGGCTCAGATTGGCCAGCTGCGGCCCCGGACGCCAACCCATGGCCGGGCCTGGCTGGCATGACAACGCGTGCCAATCCAATGGGTGAGTTTCCTGGCACTGTCGGGTCTGATCAAGCGGTGTCACTTGAACAAGCATTACCACTTTTCACCTCTAATGCAGCCAGATCCATCGGGCTCGAAGCCAAAACAGGTTCACTCGAAGTAGGCAAATCTGCCGATTTTGTCATTCTAGAAAAACCGCTGCATGAGATGTCGCCAGAAGAGATTGGCACAATAGAAGTAACCGAGACTTGGTTTAGAGGAAAACGCGTCCATTAAGCAGTCGAACCGGGTGTGTTTTAGGCGATGGCACACGTTAGTTTTATCTGTTAGGTTCTGGATTGCACTTGTTGCGGTAGCGGAAAAAACAACATGAACGAAAGCAAAATCATGGATCTTTTAACAAACGCAGAAATCTTGGAAGACACCGTTGTTGCCGCTAGCCAGCCCTGGAGCGGACTTGTTGCGAAAGGCAACATACTTCGGCTCATCGACCTTGAAGGCCAGCAAGCAATCGATTTCCTTTGCTACAATGCACACAATCACGAAGAGCGTTACCACGCACCAAACACGATTAAAATCCCTAAGCAGATTTACCTCAATAAAGGCTCATCGCTTTGGTCGGTGGAGGCTCGCAAGATGATGACGATTGTTGAGGACAGTTGCGGCGATCACGATACGATATTTGGTTGCTGTTCGTTTCTATTGGACGAAGTGCGCTATGGCGCGACGAACCCACGTTGCTGCCAAAAGAACTTCGAAGAAGAACTAGGCAAACATGGCATGGGACCAAGGGATATTGTTTCAAACGTCAATTTCTTCATGCGCGTCCCGGTCAACACAGACGGACAAGCAGAAATCGTTGACAGTACTTCCAAAGCTGGAGATTTCGTCGATCTACGCGCCGAAATGGACGTGCTAGCAGTTCTATCCAACTGCCCAGAAGCTCTCAACCCAGCTACCGGCGCGGGACCATCTCCTATCCGGGCGGTTATTTACAAACCAAATTGAGCGATTAGCTTTAGCTTTGAAGTTAAGGATACAGTTTTAGCCAACGCGCGAACTACTTTGTTTCGTCATTTGGAGTTAACTCTCGCGAAGTTCGCATCAATCAAGTTTTACTAGCTGTCGTATTGACTCGCATCAGGCCTTTTCAATCCACTCACACGGACTATAGTCTTTCCGGGTAACAGGGAGAGCGGAATGCTCACGCAAGAACAAAACGATTTAATAACGCGCATTGGCAAGGGCACGCCTTGTGGTGAACTGATGCGCCATTATTGGCAGCCAGCGGCCTTGGTTGACGAATTAGAGGGCGAGCGGCCCGTTAGACCAGTAAAGCTGCTGGGAGAGCACTTGGTCCTTTTCAAAGATGAGCGTGGCGACTACGGACTTATTGGTCGCCAGTGCCCACACAGAGGCGCAGACCTCTGTTATGGGCGGTTAGAAGACGGTGGACTGCGTTGCCCCTTCCACGGGTGGCATTTCGACAAAACGGGTGCTTGCGTTGAACAACCCGCAGAGCCTGAAGGCAGTACATTTCACAGCAAGATCGAACATCCTGGCTACCCCTGTGTCGAGAAAAACGGCATCATCTTTGCCTATATGGGACCGGGTGAGCCTCCCGCTTTTCCAAATCTAGATTGTTTCGTTGCTCCCTCTTCTCATGTTTTTGCCTTCAAAGGTTTTATGGAATGCAATTGGCTGCAGGCATTAGAAGTAGGCATCGATCCTGCTCATGCGTCATTTCTTCATCGCTATTTGGAAGATGAAGATCCTTCAGACGGATATGGTAAGCAGTTCAGAGACCAGGCCGTCGATCTAGACATGCCGATGACGCAATTGTTGCGAGAATACACAAAGCCAGACATCAAAGCAGATGAAACTGATTTTGGTGTCCGCTTAACCGCACTCAGAAACCTAGACAATCAAGGCATGCATGTTCGGATAACAAATCATATCTTCCCCCACGGGATCGTCATTCCCATGTCGAATGAGATGACGATCACGCAGTGGCATGTCCCGGTCGACGACGAACATTGCTACTGGTACGCTATGTTTACCTCATTTGCTGAGCCAGTGAACAAGCCCCTAATGCGCGAGCAGCGATTGGAGCTTTATGAGCTTCCAGACTACAAACCCCGGCTCAACAAGCGTAACGATTACGGCTATAACGCCAACGAACAAGCGACCCAAACCTACACAGGCATGGGCATGGATATCAACGTTCATGACCAATGGGCCGTCGAATCACCAGGCCCTATCCAAGATAGAACCAATGAACATCTCGGCCGTTCAGATGTTGGTATCATTACTTATAGGCGGCTACTTCGTCGTTCTATCAAGGCTGTTCAAGACGGCGAGAGACCAATTATGGTTCTTAGCGACCAAGAAGCCTCTGACATTAAGGGGCCAATGGCCGTTGATGCCGTCGGTTCTGTCGATAGCTGGGAGAGCGCCGCCCCCAAGCGAGACCAAGAACGACGAGACAAAGCACCTTGGGATTGCCCTCTATGACAGTTGCTGCCTTCATTGAGCGTCATGATCTTTGGTCGTCCGATCAATGGCGAACAGCGGAAGACGTCGCGAAAAAGTATTCGGCAGAAAACCTCAAGGTGCTGCGGTTATCATTTGCTGATCAACACGGCATTCTACGTGGCAAAGCTTTGATAACCGACGATCTGTTAGAAACCGTTAAAAACGGTCTCTCGATGCCGAGCTCATTGCTGGCGAAAGACACATCGCACAAAACTGTTTTTCCAACATTTACTCGTGATGGTGGTTTTGACGTCGTCGGTATGGCCGGTGTCGCCGATATTGTCATGGTGCCGGATCCAACAACGTTCAAAGTTTTGCCCTGGTCAGAAGACACTGGTTGGATGCTCTGTGATCTTTACTTCCCCGATGGGCGTCCAGTGCCGTTCTGTACGAGACGCAAAGCCAGGGAGGCTGTTGAAGCTTTAGGACACGACGGCTTCAACATCATGGCCGGGCTCGAAGTAGAGCTTCACCTCTTTGCTTTAGATGATGCCAAGCTAGAACCACACCATGCCGGACAACCTGGTGAACCGCCGGCGGTTTCCTTGTTAAACCAAGGATATCAATATCTTACAGAAACGCGCCTTGACGAATTGGGACCAATTCTTAATGTTTTACGTAAACAACTCGCGAAACTTGGTCTGCCTCTCCGTTCTCTGGAGAATGAGTTCGGGCCCAGCCAGATTGAGATGACTTTCCAGCCTAGAGCGGGCATTGGCGCGGCTGATGACATGGTGTTGTTGCGTTCCGCAGTCAAACAAATCTGCAGCCGACACGGCATTCATGCAACCTTCATGTGTCGCCCGCAGCTGCCTTCGCTGTTCGCAAGCGGTTGGCATTTGCATCAATCGCTGATCGATCCAAAGACTGGTGCGAACCTCTTTGTGTCAAACGAGAAAAATACGCATCTCTCTGATCTCGCCCTCAACTTTGTAGGCGGTTTGCTGAAACATGCTAGAGCCTCAGCCTTGTTCACCACCCCTACCATCAACGGATATAAGCGTTTCCGCTCTTACTCACTGGCACCTGATAGGGCTGTTTGGGGTCTAGACAACAAGGGTATGATGGTCCGCGCGATTGGGCAGCCGGGTGATCCAGCAACCAGGATCGAGAACCGTATTGGGGAACCAACAGCAAATCCCTACCTCTACCTAGCATCTCAGGTCTATGCTGGATTGGACGGCATTCAAAATGGCACGAACCCTGGATCTCCGTCGGTTGAGGCCTATGAGAGTGAGGCGGACCTGTTGCCGACATCCCTAATGGAAGCCGTCTCGGCAACCAAAGGTGACCAGTTCTATAGAAGCAAACTAGGCGGTAGCTTTGTGGACTATCTCGTTAAAATCAAAGAAGCAGAGATAGCCAGGTTCCTGTCAGAAGTGACCGACTGGGAGCATAGAGAATACTTCCAACTTTTCTGACACGCTAATGCCAGCTCTATTGTTGAGTTTCGGACAACCCATTTAAAAGCGTTACAGCTTGGCGTTCGCAGCCCATTGACAGCATCCACTTCAAAACATGGCCTATCTGCTCACCGTCAAGATCTTGAGGTTGGACATGTAGAATGAGCCGCCTGGGCTCCTTGCCTAGGCGAACGACAAGAAGGTCGCCGTCAACATGAAATGCCTTTGGTAAAGCCAGAAGATTAGAGTTTTCAGGCCATTTGATACCTGTTAGGCGGGCACTGTCACTCCTTAGGGAGACATCAATCATTTGAGAGTTGTTTTTTCTCCAAAAATGAGCGCCATCATTTGGGATGCAACGATTTCCGGAACTATCAACATTGATTAGCAAATGGTTCTTATCCGCCAGTTCGATCGGAAGAGTTCTACGTGCCGCGCCGATCACCGTCGATTGCTTTTTCACACCCAAAATCAGGTTGGAAACTGTCGAAAGGAAACTCTCGTTTTCTTCAGACGAAGGCTTATTTTCAGTTGGGATTTGTCCAAGAAATGGCCCCTTGAGCTCAATTACTTCACCAGCTTGCGTCATCAGCGACAAGCCTGTCCCTTCTTGCAAGTCCAACCTGCTTTGTTCATCCAAGATCTGACCACGTTCAAAATTACTCGTCGGACCAGAAACTGCTATGATCACCAAATCTTCTGCCAGCGCTGATGACAGCCCAAAGGCTGTAAAGCAAGACAAGACCCCCCAAACTAATATCAGGCTATCCCGTAGAGAAAGCACGGTAACTCCATTACTTGTTTTCAAGAATGACCTTCACTCCTTTAGCACCAGCCTTCAAACGCTCATATTGAAATTTCACCAGTCCATCCTGAGGGAATTTGTCCGTGAGTTGTCTAAATTGATCCAGAGCGGCCGGTTGGTTGCTTTCTAGCGCTTCAAATGCAACCGAAAAACTTTCTGGTGTGCAATGTCTTTTGCTCGTTCCATCAAAGGGTTCCAAACACCGAATAGCTTCGCTCTTCCCCTTTAACACAACATCACCTATGGGTCGGAACTTGTGTGACTTACATTCTTGGGCAACGGATTGACTAACACAAATACGCGTACCGAAGTAACGATTAGCGCCCTCTAATCTTGAAGCAATGTTCACACAGTCACCATGACCAGTGTAGTCAAAGAAACGCTCTCCACCAAAATTGCCAATGACAGCCATTCCCTTGTGAACGCCAATGCGGGTGACGCCCAAAGTAAGCCCAGCCATGAGCATTTTTTGTCGGTATTCTTCGCTGAAGCTATCAATCGCCAAAGACAGACCCACGGCTAACTCAGCCTGATCTTTTTGCTCTTCAGGCGCACCAAAGAAGCCGACAACTGAATCTCCAATTAACTTGTCGATCGTCGCCCCGTGATCAAGGAAAAGTTGGCAAATACCATTCAAATAGGAATTGAGTATTGTTGTCACTTTACTTGGATCTTCTGCTTCAACCAAAGCAGTAAAGCCTTGTAAGTCTGTAAACAAATAGGTCACGGTGCGGCTCTCACCGCCCAACTCTAATTTTTGCCGTCCCGCGGCTATGTTTCGTGCAACCGCTGGACTGACGTATTTCGCGAAGGCTGTTTCCACAAATCGCTTTTGCTCTCTATCCTTCAGCCATTGTCGAAGAGACACTATGGCTGTCACACAGCCAACAGTGAGAATAATTGAAACCGATGGCAATTGGATATCAAACCATCTGTAGATCAGAAAAACGACGGCTAAGTAACCGAGCAAAACCGATGCGACAGCTAGCAGCCTATAGGAAAGACGGTAATCAGTGACTAAAACAAAAATTGCGCCCAGCGCCAAACCAAACCCAATCGCCAACGCGATGAACGGATTGAGTTTCTGGACCTCGGCCCTGCCCAACAACTGCTGAATGAGATGCGCGTGGATCATGACCCCGGGCAGATTTCCTTGCTCCACACCATGGGTTGTAACAAAGGGTGTTGGGCTTCTGTCTGAATCTGGGAGGTCAACACCTAAGAGAACAATTTTCCCAGTGAACCAGCTTTGTGGCAACGATTGAATGAGGTGGGCGGGATAGCTTGGAAAAGAATACACACCACCTTTCTCATCAGTTGAGTAAGCGATACGACCATCTATGTCCGGCGGCGGCTGTCTTACGAGCTGAGCAACAGCAAAAGAAAGGGATGGGTGCCAATTTCCGTCAATGTTTCGGCCTCCATAGACCTCCCTGATTGTACCGTCATAGTTGTCACGGCTTAGTGTGACCAACCCACTATCTAAGCCAACAAGAGCCTTGTCTTGGTAGTTCAATTGACTATCCGTCAGTTGATCCTGCCGCCCCCCTCTACCGATCACTAGTGGCGTAGGAAGTGTCCGCAATAGGCTAAAAAGCCTCTCATCCTTAGAAGGTTCGGTCGAACGGTCCAACAATAAATCTACCGCAATTACCGATGGCTTTGCTTTATCTAGCTTTTCTATCACTGACGCTAAGAATTCTCGATCTATGGGTGATCGATATGGCAACGTGGCCAATGTATCTTCGTTTATAGCAACGACAACCACATCACTCGGTTGAGTGAGAGGTTTACGCAAGTGAACAAGAAACAAATCGCCTACGAGTATCTCAATTCGAAAGGATGCCGCGAAGCCAACACACAATGACCCAAGAACAAGGATCAATACAAGCAGGCCGCTACGATGGACTATTGTTTTCAACGAGTTGTCTTCAATTAAGAGCGGCATTGAGCACAACCTGGGTACAACTTACTGAACAATTTCAAACCGTTTTAGCTCTGAGACAGTACCATCCTTATAAGACAATTGGATCGCCGTATAATCGGTGGATATGGGAAGCTCAACATAGATGGTTGGGATACCATCGTCGGCTTTGACAGCATGTGGGTCTTTGGGATCACAGGGAGAAAGTGGGAAGGTTTGGTCCAAGCCGTCGTTCCCGAAGCTGTACCGAATTTCGTCAAGGGCGCAGCGGTAGCTTAGTAAGGCTGTAAAATAGACCAGCTTTTTGTCATTGTAACCACCATAGACCAACCAGCTTTGGGAAAGTTTTTCTAGTATGTCTTTTTGACCGGCCACCAAAGCTAGATCGGGGTCAAATGGAACTTCAAAAGGCCCCTGCAACCTGTCATGAACGTCTGTGTAGGTGACCCTCAACAGGAGCTTAGGAGAGTTTGCAGAAAGCTCTATCATCGGATGTGGAATGGGCTTCCCAGTTATGGGGCTTATAGAACCCGCCAGAAATCCAGTTGATTTGGGTTCGTTCCCAGAATGGGCTACAAAAATTTCGTTAGCTTGATCAGCAATGGAAATCGAAAGCATCCAAGATTGGTTAGATCTCATCGCTCGTATTTTGACGGGGTTTTCCATCGCCGTAGAATCAATTATTGACAAGGCCGTTAAACGCACTTCCGCATCATCAATCTGTAAGGCTGCCAATTGCTGATCATAGAAGTACCTAAGGAATTGACCTTCTTCTACCAACCGCAAAAACTCAGAGAGTAGATCCTTTTCCCTTTTTTTATCTTCTAGAGATTGTTGCCCCAATCGAGCCAATGAAAAATCCCGGCTTAATTCATAATAAGCTGGAGCAAATCTCGGGTAATCGCCAATGAAACCCTCTAAATTCTGAACCCTTTGAGCTTTTTCCGACAGCAGATAGTTTGCAAATCTCAAAGATGGCGTGTTACCGGTTAGGGCAAATTGAGCATAAAGTTCGCGTGCGCCTCCTCGCCCTTCTTGTGCTTTAACAAAGGCTTGAAAACGATAGTGAGGGTCAACTTTCGCTTCTCCGAATGCAAAAAACTTCATGTATTCCTGACGAGCCAACGGGTAATCTCCTTGCAACTCTCGCATGCGAGCGTTTGCATAGAACTCGTGCGGTCTCGTGGGTTGCTCGACAATCAAGGACTTATTGTTCAACCGAGCGAAGAGTCTCTCAATTTGACCAGACACCGCACCTGTCCCATTCTCTTCCCCAATCTCCTCTAGTTTGATTTGCGCCAAACTAGCGAAAGCACCTTTCGGATACTGCTCCAAATAAGCCTGCAAGTTCTCTGGAGTTGCAGAGTTCTTGACGTCATTCCAAAACTGCAATTCAGCTTGGATCACAGTCGAGTCCGAGACACCCTGCAATTTAGCAATGGCCACCAGATCATTACTTGGTACAAAAACGATATCCGTCGTTAAGGATGAGTAATCCCAGGGAACTTGCTTACCAGCAGTTGCCTCGACAACGGATCTTCTAACTTTCTTAAACGCCTGTTCAATCGACACGCCAGGCTGGATAATCTCTCTGGCGATAGCCGCCGTGTAAGGGCTGTTTAGTCCGCTTCCATCTGTGGCAGTACTGCCAGGAGCTGTGGAATAAGATACAAAACTGCCAATTGGTGTTTTACGGAGTAAAGTTAGCCCTTGCGATGAACCTCCAACAGACCGCGATAACGCTGTATTTCTACAGGCATCTAACAAAACAATGTTGGCGCCTTTGTTGTATCTCTCTAATCGGGCAAGAACCCAGTCAACTGAGAGTGCTTCAAATTCGGCATCCACTTCATCTTCCAAGTCCGCCCCGATAGGCGCCAAGTAGTTTAAATTATTGGCTTGAAATCCATGGCCGGAAAAATAGAAAAGTGCTGTGGTTCCGCTATCTTCGCCCGCTAACTTGGTTCCAAACTTTTTTATTGCTTTCTTCATCGCACGAAGATCAGCGTCAACAATCATAGTGACCTCGAAGCCAGCCTTCTCAAGGGAGTTCGAAATCAGAACCGCGTCGTTAGCGGGATTGTTAAGCGGTGACAAAGTCGAACTGTCATAACCTGCGTTCCCGATTACCAAAGCAAACCT
>CAJQQJ010000360.1 GCA_905480445.1 uncultured Alphaproteobacteria bacterium
CAAAAGTTCCAACGATATCGTGCCAGACTATGTCCATTTATTCTTCTTCCTCTTGCATTTCCATATTCTTGATCGCTTAGTCCAATAGACGGTAACGTTCTTCGGATAAAGCCAAGTAATCGGTATTGTCAAAAACGTCGATGGCCGGGTCCCATTTTTTCGCAAGGATCTTGAGGGAGGCACGATCGTGTTTGTAGAAAACGAATGAGACTTGCCGCGCTTTACCTCGTGACATTCCAAGGTTTTCTAAGGCATAGCGACCGGCCCTGATCGAGGAATCAAAAGTCTCGCGAACCACATCACTGGCACCGGCATTGAATAAGGCATAGCAGTGGTTGCGGTCAAAGGCCCTCGCGATGATATGGAGATCAGGACGTTCGCGGCGTGCGTATTCGACCATTTGTGTTGTCCGGTCTCGATCGTCAATGGCAACCTCCAAAACGCTGGCGTCTTCCAGGCCCGCAGCCATCAACAAATCTGGTCGCGTTGCATCGCCATAAAAGCCCTTCAGACCGAAGCGTCTCATGCCGTCCACCAAATCACTTTGGTGATCAAGAACAACCGTCTTGATCCCGTTAGACAGCAGCATGCGGTTTACGATCTGACCAAAGCGACCATGGCCTGCGATAATAGCGGGCGCTTGCTCGTCGATCTCGTCATCTTCTCGAGGCTTGGGTTTGTTGATATGGGGAGCAATGAAGCGCTCATAGAAGATAAAAAGCGCTGGCGTCATCAACATCGAAAGACCGACGATCAGTGATAGCGTTTTGGCTATATCATAGTCCAGGACCGCGTTCTGCGTTGAAAAGTTAATCAAAACAAAAGCAAATTCTCCCGCTTGAGCCAAACCCAAAGCGAAAAGCCAATCGTCACCGCGCGGAATCTTGAATGCCTTAGCGATTGAAAAAAGCACCGTGGCTTTGAGAGCGATTAAGCCAACCGCCAATAAGAAGATTTTTGTGAAGTCGTTAAAAAGAATAGTAAAGTCGATACCTGCACCAACCGTTATAAAAAACAGACCAAGGAGCAGACCTTTGAACGGCTCAATGTCTGACTCAAGTTCGTGGCGGTACTCGTTGTTGGCCAGTACTACACCGGCTAGAAAAGCACCGAGAGCAGGGGACAAACCAACCAGTTCCATGAGCAATGAAATCGAAATGACGAGCAGTAAAGCTGCAGCTGTGAAAATTTCTCGCAATCCGGACTTTGCAATGAACCGAAAGATTGGGCGTGTCAGATAATGCCCTGCCAATTTTACGGTTGCTATAGCGGCGGCAATGATGATTGCAGTCGCCCAACCGGGAAGTCCTGCCACGAGGTTGTAACTATGGCTTTCGCCGTCATGATGGCTAAACACTGTTAGTTTAGTCGAAGCCAACAGTGGCAGCAGGGCTAGCATAGGGATGACGGCGATATCTTGAAAAAGAAGCACGGAAAAGGTGTTTCGACCACCCGCAGTTTTCATCAGTCCCTTTTCATTCAATGTTTGCAGGACGATGGCGGTGGAAGAAAGCGCAAAAATAAGACCTATGGCTAAAGCCATCTGCCATTCGAGATTCAAGAAGAGGCAAAAGGCAAAGATTAAGGCCGTCGTGATGCCAAGTTGGAGTCCACCTAGGCCTGAAAGGCGAAACCGCATCCGCCAGAGAACATCGGGCTCTAATTCCAAGCCAACTAAAAACAGCATCATGACGACACCGAACTCAGCGAAATGTTGAAGGTCCTTAGCCTCAGTACCAACTAGGCCGATCATCGGGCCTATGATGATCCCAGCAAGCAAATAGCCCAGCACAGACCCTAGTCCCAATCGTTTTGCAATGGGTACGGCGATGACGGCTGCACTCAAATAGACAAAGGCTTGGAACAAGAAAGATTCCATTGGGGCTCCATGGACGTTGATTGAATGTGAGGAAAGCTTAGACCTTCGCTATCAATAATCAACAACTATGGCATTGATGCGGTTAAGGACTGTGCTAAATAGAATTTTGTTACATATTTTCAGTCGTCAAATTTAGAAAAGAACTGATCCAGTGCGTAAATATCTTGATATCGATTTAAGGTCTCAGTCCATCAAAGAACGTGAGCTGCAAGGCCGTGAACTCGCAGAGGCCGGGCGGTATTTAATCGCTAGGTCATTGCTGGATCAGGGTGTGGCAACAGTTGACCCTTTGGGCGCAGACAATCCCCTAATTTTCTCCGCTGGCCCTTTTGCAGGCACGAACTTCTCTAACGCTAATCGTCTCAGTGTTGGCTGTAAGTCGCCATTGACTGGCGGTATCAAAGAAGCAAACGCAGGCGGCACCTTCGCCTTTGCGATGGGTCAGTTGCACATAGCCGGTTTCACGCTGCACGGTCAATCTGATGACTGGGTCATCATTCATATTCCAAAAGAAGGAGAGATCACTTTCTCTTCTGCTGAGCCCTACATGGGCAAAGGTGTGATCGAGACAGCTGCTGACTTGCACCAAGTTTATGGTGAAAAGGTCAGCGTTGCGATCTGCGGCCCTGTTGGTGAATACCAAGGCTTATTGGCCGGTATTTCTGTTAGTGACGCTGAGAACCGCCCGGTCCGTATTGCGGCTCGTGGTGGCGTTGGTGCTGTGATGGGTTCCAAAAAAGTTAAAGCGATCATAGTCGATAAAGACAAGATGCCAGTGCTTCATGATCGCAAGAAGGTTATGACTGGCGTGAAAACCTATGGGAAACTGCTCAACGAATCAGTTCCTGTTCAAAGTCTGAGCAAGTATGGCACAGCTATGGTTGCGGACTTCACTAACCAGGTTGGTGGCCTGCCGGTAAGAAACTTTAGCTCAGGGCAAATGGTTGATACGTCGAAAGACGGTCCACTGAAAGTTGGTGGTAACTTCATCCATGATCTTAACTCAGGCCGCGGTGGCACAGTTTCTCATGCTTGTATGCCAGGTTGCTTGATCAAATGCTCCAACATCTACGTCGACAAAGACGGCAACGACATGGTTTCTCCGCTTGAGTATGAGACCATTGGCCTTCTGGGAACTAACTGTGGTTTGGCCGATCCTGATGATATAGCGCGGCTAAACTTCATTGCTAACGATCTCGGCATTGATACTATCGAAGTCGGTGCTTTGCTGGCGATCTTGATGGACGATGGTCAGGCTGAATATGGCGACTACGATTTCATGGCAACAGCTTTGGAAGATATAAAAACTGGCAATGAGCGTGGCAAAATTTTGGCCCAAGGCACAGCACGAGTTGGTGAACACTATGGCATCAAGCGAGTGCCGGTCATCAAGAAACAAGCCATTTCAGCCTATGATCCTCGTGTCATTGAGGTAACGGGTGTTTCGATGATGTACACTGCCCAGGGCGCAGATCATACGACAGGCAACGCGCCGACATTTGAATGTGATGGCAAATCAATAAAGGAACTAGCCGAAGCTTCCTACATGATGCAGCTCAATTCAGCCGTAGCAGATTCCCTTGGCCTATGCATTTTTGGACGCTCAGTTACGGATGTGAATTTGCGGTTGATTGCCGATGCCATCAACGGTGCCTATGACATTGATATTGAGCCTGACGACATCAAGAACTTTGGCCATGAAGCGATCCGAATGGAAAAGGAATTCAATAAGGCTGCCGGTTTCACTGAAGAAGATGACGAGTTGCCAGAGTTCTTTAAAACAGAAGCTTTGGCGCCGTCTGACAAGATTGCCCGTCTCCATGCACCCGAAGTGAACGTCGCATTGCGTGAAGTCATTGCAGGCTGAAAATAGCGGAATAAACTATGGCTCTTGAGGTTCTTGTAGAAGATCCTTCGACATCGGAAATTACGGAACTGTTAGAAATTCATCTCGCCTTTATGAGATCAATTTCTCCACCGGAGTCTGTGCATGCCTTGGATGTCGAGGCCTTGCGGGCACCCGAGATTACCTTCTGGACGGTTCGTGACGAAGGCCACCTACTTGGCTGTGGGGCGCTTAAAGAGTTGAACGAAGGTCACGGCGAGATCAAGTCAATGCATAGCCGCGAAGCTGCCAGAGGTAAAGGTGTCGCTCAGAAGCTCTTAGATCACCTGTTTGAAGAAGCGCGGTCTAGAGGGTACCGGCGGCTGAGTTTAGAAACCGGCAATACGGCTCATTTTTTCCCCGCTCACCGGTTGTATCAGCGCAATGGTTTTGGTCCTTCTCCGCCTTTTGCGAACTATAGAGAAGATCCACATTCGATTTTTATGACCCGGGAACTATAGTCAGTTCTTTGCTGCTCAGCCGCGAAGGATTGGTTTGGTTTAATTAAGCAACGTTCTCTTCTGAGATTTAGTCAGACGGCCAGTTCTTGACGCACCAATATAAGATTGGAAATCTCTGATCGTGCGCCTAGTCTGAGGACCTGTGACACCATCAGGGTAGCCTGCGTTAAAACCCCAATCGTTCAGTGCGACTTGAATACGGCGTGTTTGGTTCTTGGAATAGGAAGGTTTCTTCGGCTTGTAGTAGTTGGTGCTGCCGTGGCTATGGTCGTGGTAGGTGTACTTATGTTTGTGACTGTAACCATTGTGATAATGGTGGCGCTTGAACTGTCTGGTGCCATTGTTTTGTTTGTGCAACTCATTCAAAATGAGCGCGCCAGCACCGACTGCGATGCCAATACCTAATACTTTGCCCAGACGCCCTGCTTCAGCGGTGTTTGGCGAGGACAGCGAAGAAATCGCTAGAAAAGATGCAACTGCAAATGCAGCGATGGATTTAGAACTGAATGATGATTTACTGATCATGGTCTTTCTCCTGTAGTGCGTGATCTAGAAACTGTCATTGGATTCATCCTCTCATACCGAACCACTTATGCTAGTGATTTAGATCACATTTACCTTCGTTTTTAGATGATTTTACTAACATGAGCCTAAATAATCTTGAAGCTTTGACCAGGTCTTGGAGTCGACTTTCATGCCAAGGATCTTACTCTCTCGAAAGTTTTCTTGCTTTTGGAGGCCGGGCAGAAAAGCACCATCGCTTTTCAGTTTGTCAATCAACTCAGAAATACGGTTTTGGTAGCCAGTGCCGCCCATTTTCGATGGATCAATAGCAAGCAAGAAGTATCCAAGTGACGGTGGCTTTGTTCCGACGTTGAAGGGCGCTGATTCATCAGACCAGTCGGCACCAGTAACCGCAGCAGACAAGACTTCAACCATCAAGGCGATATTGGCCCCTTTGGCCCCTCCAAATGGCAGAAAGAGCCCCTGCAAGGCCTCAAAAGGGTCGATTGTCGGCTCACCGTCTTTGGTTAAGGCCCAGCCTTCAGGAATAGAGTCACCACGATCTGCGGCCTGTTTAATGGAGACGATGGCGGCAGCAGTACTGGATTGGTCAATGACGATTGTTCTGCCTAGATGATCAGCGACAGCGAAGGCCATGGGATTGGTGCAAAACCGGGGTGTGCTACCGCCAGAGGCTGGCATGACGGCTGGTGCTGCGTTGGCAAAACACAGCGATACAAGTCCATGGCTTTCAGCCAGGATGCGGGGGTAATAGGCCAAGGCGCCAATGGTGTAGCCATTACGGCTGGAGATAGCCGCCAGCCCGAATGTTTTTGCCGCTTCGGCCAATCCATTAAGTGCTAAATCAACGCCAAGATGCTGCATTCCACCTTTGGCATCGATTGTCTGGATTATGGGCGTCGTCTGGGCTATTTCGGGCTTTGCTTGCCCGTCGATACGCCCTTCTTTTAAGGCGTCGAGGTAATCCAAAAAATGAGCGAAACCCACGGCATGATTGCCTTCGGCCTCGGCGGTTACAATTGAGCGCGCCAAAGCCAGGGCGTGATTCTTTGAAGCTCCGCAGTTGAGTGCTGCTTTCTTCGCGAGATTTAGCGCTTCGTTAAAAGTTAGGCTCTTCATACTTTGTCAGGTTGAGCTGGAGCAACATAGGGCAAGCGTGCTCTGGCCTTTGTGTCGGCTGCACCGGCGTTACGGATATAGCGTTCGCCATCGTCGTTGCGGATGATGTTGACGTAGGTGGGATCGCCGCCAGTGACACCATGAATAAGCAAACGGCGCTTCTGGTCCTCTTTGATGACTTCACGCCAATGATCCGGATCCCAATTGTCGAAGCAGATGGTCTTCAACTCTTTCTCAATGGCTGAATGCTCAGCTAAGCCAGCCAAGTTATTGAGCTCGTTGGGGTCTTCCTCTACATTGTAAAGTAAGGTGTCGACGCCTTCGAGGTACATGTATTTCCAAGGGCCTTTCTTGACCATACGGCTCGGGCCTGTTGAGCCGTCAGCCGCAAACTCGCTGATCGCGACATCGTTCAAACTGCCAGCCTTGCCCTCGATCGCAGACACCAGTGAGTTGCCATGCGGTGTCTCAACGTAATCATCGAAAGACTGACTCTTAGCCAAGTCTAGAAAAGTTGGCATGAGATCAACCAGTGAAACGTTCTCTTTGATTCGAGTTTGTTTCCAGCGTTTTGGTGCGTGAAAAATTAGCGGAACACGTGCAGCCCACTCATAAAAGTGCTGCTTGTACCACATGCCGCGTTCCCCCATCATCTCACCATGATCGGCGGTGAAAACAATGATCGTATCGTCGGCTAAGCCTGAACGTTCCAGCGCTGTCCGAAGTTCCGTTATCTTAGAATCGATGTAAGAAATCATACTGTAGTAGGCGTGGCGTGCGGTTCTTCTATGTTCATCTGTTACGGTGAACTTATCTCGCGCTTGGCAATAGTGAAGGTTGTTACTCAGATGATCCCGCTCGTCCTCTTCCAAGGGCGGCACTGCTGGGAGGTCAATATCATCGTGATTGTAAAGATCCCAAAACTCCTGTGAAATCACGAACGGCGAATGCGGATTGGTGAAAGACACTGTGAGAAGGAAGGGATTGTCGTCGGCTTTCCGGGCCAGATCATAGATCGCTTGAACACCGTGATAGGTGACCTCGTCGTCATAATCCATCTGCATGGAGCGAACACAAGGTCCGCTCTCTATAATCGGGGCCATGGTCAGGTTGGTCGGGCGGTATTCACGCCCTTTTGACCAATCAACGGTCCAGGCAAAGTTAGCCGGGTAAATCTCGGTCGTGTGGCGTTTGGTATAGCCATGCAGTTGATCAGCGCCAACGAAGTGCATCTTACCGCTCATCTCAACGCGGTAGTCTAGGCTGCGCAAGTAATGTGCAAAGGTCGGTGTTGAGGCTTTGAAATCATTGGCGTTGTCATACATGCCCATGGAGAAGGGTAACATCCCCGTATGCAGCGAGGCTCTAGAGGGCGCGCACATAGGTAGGTTACAATAGCAGTTTTCAAAGACGACACCTTCTTCGGCTAATTTCTCCATTGCCGGCGCCTTTACGATTGAGTTGCCGTAGATTGACAAGGCGCGCGCAGCCATTTGGTCAGCCATTATGAACAAGATATTGGGAGCTTTTTCAGCCATTAAAAACCTCGGGCAAGAGTAGAAACAAAAAAGGCGGGATCAGATGACCCCGCCCATAATGGATAGCGATTAACTATTCAATACGAAGGCCAAGTTTGTGTAGAGCTTCGTCGAAGATTTTGTACTGGTTTTCAACATAGGCTTTGGTATCTGCAGGATTGCGGATATCGACAATGTTACCGAGAGACTTGGTCATGCGATTCCAAGCTTTGTCGCTTTTGAGGCTCTCAAGCGTAGAGCTCCACTTAGCAACGACGTCGTCAGGCAAGCCTGGAGGGCCATAGATTGCTGACCAACCAACGATCATACCGAGGTTTGGATAGCCAACTTCATGCACTGTTGGAACATCAGCAATAATTGGCTGACGATCTGGCATCGTGACGGTCAGGGCAATCGCTTGGCCGGACTCGATAGCACCTGCGGCAGCAGACAAGTTCTGGAATGAGAAATCAACCTGACCTGCAACAACAGCTGCACGGGCCTTGCCGCCACCTTTGTAAGGGATGTGGATCAGCTTTTCGAAATCAGCACCCATTGCATCTGCCATTACAGCAACAGCAACGTGCAGCAAGGTTCCAACACCCGCTGAGCTGTACGTCATTTCCTCGCCGGCTTTCACTCTGGCCTCAAAGTCAGCGAAAGTCTTGATGCCGCTTTCAGGCGATACGATCAAAACGAAGGGGTTAACTTCGATCAAACCCAACATTGTGAACTCATCCCAGGCATAGGGAATGGTTTTGTTCATGGCGGGAACGCCCATCTGGCTGCCAACACGGGCGGAAAGCAGTGTGTAACCGTCTTTATCCGCGTTAACGACGGAGTTAGAACCAACGACGCCAGCAGCGCCTGTTTTGTTGACTGCCAAGATAGGCTGACCAAGATAGGATGGTGCCGCACCTGCGATCATCCGTGCTGACAAGTCAGCGGCGCCGCCTGGACCATAAGGAATTACCAATGTGATCGGACGTTCAGGATACTCAGCCTGGGCCGTCATGGCCGAGACCGAGAGAGCAACGACAGAGACTGCTGTCGCCAAAATTTTAGTAATTAGTTTCATCATATTCCTCCCATGCTGGCGCTTTTGGCCAAGCGGATTTGTTGTGACGGCTTAATGCTTGACATGAGTCCGGCAAGTGGTCAAGAATTAATTACCGACTGTAATTAATTCAAAAGGCTCCTAGAACTGCCCATGAACTCTCCTTTGAACCTAGGCTCTACTGCAGACTTAAGACGTAGAAACAGAGATAAAGTGCTGAATGAACTTTCGCTCTCTGGGCCTTTGTCGCGCTCAGCTCTCATTGAAAGAGTGGGGGTAACTGGTGCTTCTGTTTCGCGCATCACAAGGGAGTTGATTGACGTTGGTTTGGTGGCGGAATCTGAGGCTCTGTCGGTCGCGGGGGTGCTGGGTCGGCGGCAATCTTTGTTATCTATCAGAGCCGAAGGTGCTTTCGCTTTGGGAGTGACGATCACCGCAAACAGAAAGTCCGTTACTTTAGTAAACGCTCTCGGCAAGGTAGTTGCAGTCGATATGCAAGACGGGCTTGACCTTACGGAGCCTGATGCAGCAATCAAATCCTTGGCAGACGGCGGCCAAAAACTAGTTAAGCAATCAGGAATTGATCCTTCAAGATTAGTTGGTGTTGGAGTGGGCCTCGCGGTGGCGCTGCAGCCAGACCAAGACCTTAGCCAGGCGGTTTGCTCTCCTGTCCTGGGATGGGAGGGGGTTCCCTTGGCGCAAATACTGTCTAGGTATCTAGAACTACCAGTCAAGCTGGAGCCGAGAGCTACTGCTTTGCTGAGGGCAGTATTGCGGAACAAAAGCTTAGATATTGCTGGCGACGTTCTGTTGGTCAATTCCGGTATTGGGGTTGGAACAGCCGCTAAGCTTGGTGGGAGAATAGTTTCTTCAGGATCGACGGGCCTTGGCAATCTGGCACATTTCTCCGTGCCGATATCAAATGCGCTCTGCCGTTGCGGCCGAACAGGTTGTTTAGAGACCACGGGTTCAGGGGCGGCTGTGCTGGATCAACTTTTCGGTTGGGATCAATCCAACCGCCCGCCCTTTTCAGCTCTAAGTCAGAAGTTAACTGAGGCGCTTTCCTCAGCAGCTAAGGGTGAAACGGCGTCAAGAAAGGCTTTCTTTCGTGCCGGTGAAATGATGGCCTATGGTTTAGACGCTGCCGTCGCGCTCATTGGTCCAGATAAATTAGTACTGGCGGGCGAAACAGGACGGCAAAGCGATTTTGTCGAGGGCACGCTTGAAGGTCTCAAAAAACTGGGTGGCCAATCTTTGGCTGATCGTCTCGTGGTTAGCGTTGCCACTTCGGCTCAGGCCTCGTGCTGTGTAGCCCTTGAAGAATTTATCTATTCTCATCGTCTCAACATCTCAAAACTCATGGCGGCTTAGGAACATGAAAGCGAAAATGAAAGTGGAGAAAAGCGAATGAATTTGCTGAAAAACAAGGATTTGATGGTCGGGCTCCTTTTGGCGTTGCTTGGGTTGGTTTTTTTGGCTGTGCTCATTCCTTTCGGTATTGTTGAACCGAAGAAGGTTAGATACTTGGCCATGTCTCCCTCGTTCTATCCACGATTGGTTGCTGTCGCTCTACTTCTGTTTGGGGTTGCCATATCAGTGCGTGCCTATATTCAGGGCTATACCGCCAATGAAACAGACCCCAGCTGGCGTCAAGATGCCTGGTTTCGTGTCAGCCTTGTTTTCATCTTTTTGACAGCCATGGCACTGTTGCTCGGCCAATTAGGGTTCGTGATTTCTTCGACCATTGCAATTGCGGCTCTTTGCTATTTGGCGGGCGAGCGGAGGCTTTGGCTTATCGCTCCCATAGCAATCATCGCACCGATTGCGCTCTATTTTTTCTTTGTTAAAGTCGCCTCGATTCCAATACCAGCCGGGGTGCTTAAATCTTTGTTGGTGGGAGGTTAGTCCATGATTGATACAATTCTTCAGGCCTTTTCACTCTTTGCCACTTGGGACAACGCCATCGTCCTTGGCCTAGGCGTTATCATTGGCACCGCCATGGGTGCGATCCCTGGTATGACGACGCCCATGGCGGTAGCATTAACTTTACCCTTCACTTTTTCGATGCAGCCCGTGACCGGTATTTTGTTACTGCTGGGCGTTTACAAAGGGGGTATCTATGGCGGGTCAATAACTGCAATTTTGATCAACACACCCGGTACACCAGCGGCTTCCTGTACAGCCCTCGACGGCTACCCAATGGCCCGGCGCGGAGAGGCGCGGCGCGCATTGGATATGGCGCTTTATGCCTCTTGTACCGCTGACTTCATTTCCAACCTTTCACTCATTCTTTTCGCAGGCGTGCTTGCTAGTTTTGCTCTGAAGTTTGGTTCACCTGAAGTCTTCACGCTGATCATGTTCTCGTTAACTGTGATTGCTGGTGTATCCGGCGATCAGCTTTTGAAAGGGCTTTGTTCGGCCTGTCTCGGGTTGCTGTTAGCTGTTGTCGGGCTTGACCTCATCTATGGGACCAACCGTTTTGTTTTTGGCGAAGTTAATCTCATGGGTGGACTGACCTTCATTCCGGTGCTCATCGGGCTATTTGCGCTGCCTGGAATTATTGATTCGTTTGGCAGGCTTGAACTCTCCCGCGACAAGAGCCCTTTGGCGGGTGTAGGCGCTACTCTCGCGGACTACATGGCCAATCTGAAAACGATCGTCCGGGGCAGTTTCTTTGGTGTTATCTTGGGTGCTATCCCAGGTATCGGCGCCGCACCGGCTGCCTTCTTGTCTTACGCGGAAGCAAAGCGCACATCGAAGAACCCAAACAACTTCGGTAAAGGTGAATTGGAAGGTGTTGCCGCCGCCGAGTCAGGCAATAACGGTGTCGCTGGTTCAACACTGATCCCTCTATTGGCGCTTGGAATTCCTGGTGATATTACGACGGCAATCATTCTGGGAGCCTTCATGATTCATGATCTGCGACCCGGTCCGATGCTGTTTCAAGAAAACCTTGATCTCATCTATGCGCTCTTTATGGGCATTTTGTTGAGCTCTGCTTACCTGTTTATAGTAGGCAAGTTCTCAATCCGCATTATTTCCAAGATTGCGGACATTCCGCACCGTTTGTTGTTCCCAATAGTTTTGGTGCTCTGTGTCTACGGTGCCTACGCCTATAACAACTCAATGTTCGATGTGGCTATAATGTTCATCATGGGCGGTATTGGTTTTGCTATGTTGAAGCTTTCGATTCCCGCGGCCCCTTTTCTGATTGCCTTTATCTTAGGCCCGATGTTGGAGGACAATTTCAGACAGTCGTTGTTGTTGTCAAAAGGCAGCTTTTCGGTCTTTTTCTCAAGCCCCATTTGCATTTTCTTCTGGCTGCTGACTATAGTGGCCTTAGTGGTTATTATCCGCCGAGCAATACAGGGGAAACCTTCTTTGAAGGAATAGTGTTCTCCGCCTCGGCCAAGTCGGGACAGAGCGATGAACAGGCTAACAAATCGAATTGATACCAACGCGGACGGTTGGGACGGGCCTGGTGGTCCACAGGATCTTTTTTTTGCGAAAGATGAAGCTTTTCACTATCCGAGGATCGCTCGAACGGATGACATTTACCTTTTTGAAGAAAACGGCAACCGTCTGATAGACATATCCTCAGGCCCAGTTGCCTCCAATTTAGGGCACAACAACGCGCGTGTTGTAAAAGCCATCCAGGATCAAGTCGCTAAGCTTCCTTTCGTTACCAACCGCACTGGCCGGACCAATGAGAACATCGAGCTGGCTGCCAAATTAGCTGCCTTGGCCGGAGAGGGCTATGAACGTTCTTTCTATGTATCAGGTGGGTCTGAGGCCGTAGAAACGGCGATACAATTTGCACGTCAATGGGCCTGGGCGAACGGCGAAAAAGAACGCACGAAGCTCTTCAGCCTCATGCCTTCATATCACGGCGGAACAGTTACTGCTTTGGCTCTATCAGGTGATGAAGCCGTTGAGCCGATCTATAAAGAAATGGCCGTGATGCCAGAGCGTATCCCAGCACCTTTGTCCTATCGCGCACCCGCAGGTCTGTCTCATGAAGAAAACGAAGCTCTTATTTTGAAGCTCTTCGAAGATCGTGTGATTGAGCTTGGCAGTGAAAAGTGCTTAGCGATTTTCTTAGAGCCTGTCGGCGGATTGGCCTCTGGTTGCAATGTTTTAAGTCAAGCTTTTGTCTCGGGTGTTCGCCAAATCTGTGATCGCCACGGAATGATGATGATCTTTGATGAAGTTATGTCTGGCGCGGGACGAACAGGCGCTTTCTTGACGGCCCATTTTCATCCAGACGCGAAACCAGATCTCGTGGTTTTAGCCAAAGGCATTGGTTCAGGCTATATTCCGCTCGGTATCATGCTGGCACCGGCCTCAAAGGTTGACCGCTTGAGAGAATTGACTGGTTTTAATTACGGCCATACCTCCAATACTAATCCTCTCGCTTGTGCTGTAGGGATCGCAACTGTCGAGGAGCTGACATCCCGCAAGCTAGTCGAAAACGCAGCCGAGACAGGTGCTTATATGAAGGAGCGGTTGTGGGGTTTGGCAGATCGCTATCCAGTCATTGGTGACGTTCGTGGTCTTGGCTTTTTGTTAGCGCCTGAAATTGTCTGTGATAGGGAGAACAAGACAACCTTCTCCGCTGAAGCTAAAGCACCGGATACGATAAGGCAATTGGGTTTTGAACATGGCTTGTCGATCTATGCGCGCCGCACCAACAATGGAAAGTTCGGAGATTGGATTATGACGTCGCCGCCTCTGACAACGACCCGCACACAGGTTGATGAGATGATCGATTGCTTGGACCAAACGCTGAAAGCCTTTGTTGATCGCATGACGCTAGAAGGGCACAGAATCGCTTAAGCCTATGCCACGGCTCAATGCCAACTTGACCCTTCTTTTTAATGAAGTAGCCTTTCCTGAACGTTTCAGGGCTGCAGCGGATGCTGGGTTCAAAGCCGTGGAATTCCTCTTCCCTTACGCTTGGCCCGCAGAAGAAATCAAACAATGGCTGGACGAGGCAGAGCTTGAACTGGTTCTTTTCAACGCCCCTCCTGGCGACTGGGAAGCCGGTGAAAGAGGATTGGGGTGTCACCCCGATCAAGTCGACAAATTTAAAGAAAGCATTGGACTGGCTTTGGAATATGCACAAGTTTTGAAGCCTCGCTGTCTTCATATAATGGCAGGTCTAAGCCCTAAATATTTTGCGGCTGAAGAGGCCCGACAAACGTTACTCAGTAATCTTGATTGGGCCGCCCAGTGCTGTGACGAATTTGGTGTTCAGGCTCTTATCGAGCCGCTCAACCTTCTGGATAATCCAGGCTATTTTCTTCATGATTTTGACGATGCAATTCGCCTGATCAGCGACCTGCGCTTGATGGGCAAGGCAGCGCCAAAGTTACAGTTTGATATCTATCATTGCGCCAAAATATACGGTGAAGTGCTACCCTGGATCAAAAAAACAGCCAGGGAAATAAAGCATTTTCAAATTGCTGATCCTTCCCAGCGAGATGAGCCGAATCCTCTCAATCTACCGCTATCAGAGATATTTCAGCTCATTGATAGTGACGTTCCTGGAGCTTTTGTTGGATGTGAGTATTTCCCGTCTAAGGGCACATTAGAGGGGCTAAAATGGACTGTGCTCTATGAATCGACCTCTTTTTGATAGGGAATCGGCGTTTGGAATCTAATAGTCTTTGACGAAGCGCATGAGATTTTTTATCAATCTTAGCGAAGGTTATTAAAAATCGCCGGAGAGAGACAATGTTCAACAAGTTCTTAACTGATCGTCTGTTGAAACTATTGGAAAAGGCACCGTGGGGCTCGATTACAGTGACTCTACCCGATGGTCGTCGCCATGACTTTAAGGGCACTATTGCCGGTCTTCACGCCGACCTCGAGATCCGTGATTGGCGTGTTGTTTCCTCTTTGATCAAGCATGGTGACATTGGATTTGGGCAAGCCTATCGTGATGGCTGGTGGGAGAGCAAGGACCTCTTTGCTTTGTTGAGGTATGGTCTGGAAAATGACGAAACCTTAGGCGCTTTTGCCAATGGCAACCCTCTCATGGCTCTCGGTACGCGTTTGCTTTATGCTTTTCAAAAGAATACGGTGAAAGGCAGTCGTAAAAACATCCAGGCCCACTACGATCTTGGCAACGATTTCTACAAGCTCTGGCTTGATCCTACGATGACCTACTCTTCTGCGCTCTACAAAACGCAAGGCGAGGAGTTAGCTCAGGCACAGCTTAACAAATATGACCGTATTGTTGATCGTCTTGACAGAGACTCTGGCTCGATACTCGAAATTGGTTGTGGCTGGGGTGGTTTCGCGGACCGTGCGGCCGAACGTGGTGACTTTGGTATAAAAGGTATCACGCTTTCTGACGAACAGCATGCTTACGCCCAGCAACGTCTGGACGGTAGAGCGGATATTGTTATCGAAGATTACCGCCATCAAAAAAATAAGTTCGACCACATAGTGTCGATTGAAATGTTTGAAGCCGTCGGCGAGCAGTATTGGCCAACTTACTTTGGTAAGGTCAAAGATCTGCTAGCTGAAAAAGGCAATGCAGTTGTGCAAACAATCACGATCGGAGAGCAGTTCTTCGACAACTACCGCAAAGGTACAGATTTCATCCGGAGCTTCATTTTTCCTGGTGGAATGTTGCCATCCCCAACAAGGTTCAAGGAAGAAGCGCAAAAAGTTGGCTTACAAGTCACTGACTCGTTTTCTTTCGGTCATGACTATTCGACAACTCTGCTGGAATGGATGGAAACTTTTGATCAAAAAAAATCAGAAGTCCTTAATCTCGGTTTTGACGAAGGTTTCATCAAGATATGGCGGTTTTATTTGGCGGGTTGTGCCGCTGCATTTTCGTCTGAACGCACAGACGTTATGCAGATCGAACTACGCCACGCCTAGGCCAGCGTCGGTAAAACAAAAGCAAAGCCTTAGAAAAATTTATTTTGCTTAATCAGTGAATCTTTCTACAGTCCAAAAGTTGGAATACTTTTTGGGATTTGAGTAAATGATAAGAACTGGTGACCAGTACCGTGAGTCACTTCGTGATGGCCGCGAAGTCTATGCTGATGGCGTGCGCGTTGAAGATGTAACAACACATCCTGCGATCAAGCCTTGTGTAGACAATCGCGCGCGTATCTATGATCTACAGCACGAAAAAGCCACGCAAGAGATCATGACTTTTGAGGAGGGCGGTGAGCTCTTCCCTGTGGGTAACCAAATCC
>CAJQQJ010000361.1 GCA_905480445.1 uncultured Alphaproteobacteria bacterium
CAAGGCGCTAAAAAGTTCGTCGTAAAGGTTCCAACCAAAGCCTGCGCTTCATTGTTACCAGGGCGCCTACTTAACTGGAGAGAACCGCCGATCACGCCGTCTAAGCGACCAACGAACAAATGCTTCTGAGGAATCATCATGATGCCACGCCAATAGGCTTCTAACGTGTCTCTACTTGGCGACTCAAGCCAGCCAAAACCACCGCCAGATACGATGGCAGCTTCGGTCGCATCGCAGAGGTCCTGCAAATCGCCTTCTCTGAATTCGTTCAGTTCTTCGATTTCCACTGAAATCGGCATCTCTTGTTCTAAGGGTGCCATAGTAAAAATTTCTCCAAAAGTCGCAGACCAACGGTCTGGCTTTTTTCTGGGTGGAACTGGGTTCCAATCAAGTTATCACGTCCAATAACCGCAGTAATTGGCGCTTCATAATCAGTTTCTACTAGAATGTGTTCTTTGTTGACTGGAAAACAAGCGTAGGAATGCACAAAATAGGCATGATCATCACAGCCGATACCCTTGATGACTGGATGATCTATTCCGGAAGGCAACAGTTTCAAACTGTTCCAGCCCATATGAGGGATCTTCAATTTGAGATCAGTGACCTCGATCCCTTTCACCACGCCGTCGATCCAGCCCAGACCTTTGTGCTCACCAAATTCAATGCCAAGGCTTGCCATCAGTTGCATACCGACACAAATACCAAGAAAGGGTTTGCCATCGGTTAAAACCGCCTGCTCTAGTGCCTCTACCATTCCGTCAATAGAATAGAGACCTGCGCGGCAATCGCCAAAAG
Source organism: uncultured Alphaproteobacteria bacterium (assembly GCA_905480445.1). Classification (GTDB taxonomy): domain Bacteria; phylum Pseudomonadota; class Alphaproteobacteria; order UBA7985; family CAJQQZ01; genus CAJQQZ01. Next base: position 796 of record CAJQQJ010000361.1, read on the forward strand.
CACCTACGCCTGGCAAAACAATATGATCTGCCGCTAGCACCTCTTTGGGTTCCGCAGTCACAATAACTTTCTTGGTTCCAGACACCAGTTCAAGCGCTTTGGCCACCGAGCGCAAATTGCCGGAGCCGTAGTCAATAACAGCAACAGACATGAGTTATAAAGCACCCTTGGTGCTAGGCAGGGCAGTGGCAGATCTTGGATCGGTTTCAATGGCCATTCGCAACGCCCGCGCCACAGCCTTGAAGATCGACTCAACAATATGATGCGAGTTCGTGCCATAGAGGTTTTCGATATGCAGCGTAATGCCAGCGTTTTGAGCTAGAGCCTGAAAGAATTCCTGCGCTAGCTCCGCGTCCATATCCCCGAGCATCGGCGAAGGAATGGAAACGTTCCAAACCAAGAAAGGTCGGTTCGATAGATCAAGGGCGGCTCTGGATAGAGTTTCATCCATTGGCAGATAACAATGGCCGTAACGATTGATACCACGCTTGTCGCCAACCGCCTTGCCTATCGCCTGGCCTAATGCAATGCCAGTGTCCTCAACTGTGTGATGCGCATCAATATGCAAATCGCCGTCCGCGCGCACCTTCATATCTATCAGACTATGGCGCGAAAGTTGATCCAACATATGGTCAAAAAAACCAACACCAGTCTCGTTATCATAACGGCCGGTACCGTCAAGATTGATTTCAACTGAGATTGAGGTTTCATTTGTCTCACGCTCAAGGCTAGCTTGCCGCATGGTGGTCCTCCGGAAGGGCTGAAATAGGCTTGGATGCTCGGGCTTTTAGCAGTTTGACTCCGTTGAGGCTAGTCCCCGTGAGATAAAGTCTTTTGCCCCTTGAAACCTTTTGTCAGTTGGACCATTTAGGGGGCCATGTCAGAGCAATCAAATTTACCAATTATGCACGGCACAACAATTGTCACTGTTCGCAAGAACGGCAAAGTTGTTGTGGCCGGCGATGGCCAGGTCTCTCTTGGTCAAACTGTTTTAAAAGCCACAGCGCAAAAGGTTCGCCGATTGGGCAAGGGGGACGTCATCGCCGGCTTCGCCGGAGCCACAGCAGACGCCTTTACGCTGTTCGAGCGGCTAGAGGCCAAACTGGAAACCCACCCAGGCCAGCTGACCCGCGCTTGTGTCGAACTAGCAAAAGATTGGCGTACTGATCGCTATCTTCGCCGCCTTGAGGCCATGATGATCGTTGTCGACAAAAATACGTCGTTGGTGCTGACCGGTACTGGCGATTTATTGGAGCCAGAAGACGGCGTTATCGCCATTGGATCTGGTGGCAACTACGCTTTAGCGGCTGCGCGCGCGCTGCTGGACCAAGAAAACCTCGATGCATTAGCCATCGCAGAAAAATCTATGAAGATCGCAGGCGATATCTGCGTCTACACGAACAACAACCTCACGATTGATTCCCTATGACCCTCCCTGCTGCTAGTTCTTTTAGTCCAAGAGAAATCGTCTCTGAGCTGGACCGCTTTATCGTTGGCCAAAAAGACGCCAAGAGATCTGTCGCCATTGCTTTGCGCAACCGTTGGAGACGCCAACAGGTTGAAGGCAGTCTACGCGAAGAAATCTTGCCCAAAAACATCCTCATGATCGGACCAACAGGGGTTGGTAAGACTGAAATAGCCCGACGTCTCGCCAAACTGGCACAAGCGCCCTTCATCAAGATCGAAGCGACCAAGTTTACAGAAGTTGGTTATGTTGGCCGCGACGTTGAATCCATCATCCGTGATATGGTCGAGATCGCGATCTCTATGACCCGTGAACGCCTTTCATCTGAGGTGAAGGCCAAAGCAGAGATCATGGCCGAAGAACGCTTGATCGATACTTTGGTCGGCGAAGAAGCCTCTGGCGATACCCGTCAGAAATTCCGCAAGATGTTGCGCGAAGGCAATCTCGACGACAAAGAAGTCGACATCGAGGTCGTGGACAAGGGTGGCATGCAAATGCCAACCATGGATGTGCCTGGTATGCCGGGTGCGCAAATGGGCATGCTCAATCTCGGCGATATGCTCGGTGACGCCTTTGGCAAAAAAACCAAAAAGCGCAAGATGAAGGTTCCAGAAGCCATGGAACTGCTCGTCGAAGAAGAAGCAGAGAAAATGCTCGATCAGGAAAGCTTGGTTGCAGAAGCAATCGAAGCTGTAGAGCAAAACGGCATCGTCTTCCTGGACGAGATCGACAAAATTGCGGTCAGATCAGATCGTGGCGGCGGCGAAGTCAGCCGTGAAGGCGTTCAACGCGATCTCTTGCCTTTAATTGAGGGCACATCTGTTGCCACCAAACACGGTACCGTCAAGACCGACCACATCCTGTTCATTTCATCCGGTGCTTTCCATCTGTCCAAGCCGTCAGACTTATTGCCCGAACTGCAAGGCCGTCTACCGATCCGTGTAGAGCTGGAGGCGCTGACCCGTGATGATCTGAAACGCATCATGCTTGAGCCCGAGAACTCGCTCATCCGCCAATACAAAGCCTTGATGGCGACTGAGAAGGTCACACTGGAGTTCGAAGACGCGGCCATCGACAAGTTGGCTGATCTCTCCACTGAGATCAACTCATCCGTTGAGAACATCGGCGCCCGTCGTCTTCATACTGTGTTGGAAAGATTACTCGAGGAAATCTCCTTCAAGGCCTCAGACATGGGCGGTGAAACCGTCACAATCACCGAAGCCATGGTCATCGAGCGTGTTGGCGACTTGGTCAAGGATACCGATCTGAGTAAGTTTATTTTGTAAAACTAAGCGAGCTTTAAACCCAGAAACAAAAAAGCCTCCGTGATTTCATGGGGGCTTTTTACTGACAGCTAAAGCTTCAAAAAAGGGTTGAGGTTATTGAGCTGCAAATCCGAACAGAGTAACCTGGAAATACTATGTTATGCTTCAAGCTAAATTTGTTTATCGTCCAAAATTGGGGATTACGTTAGTTTTTGATTACTGGGCAAGACCGAACAGGCCCAGACTAAATCACACACACTCCTCCACTAAATGACCTATGGCACAACGAACCATGGCGTACAATTCATCAAGACTTTTGCAATTGGGGGTTAAAGTCATGCAACTCAAGCCCGGGCTTAGTTGGGACATAAGTAATTGAATTTATGAAATTAATTAAGTTCCCAACCCAATCACCCTACTTTTTTTGGGCTGTCCTGATACTGCCATCAGTGCCTATGTTGGCTTCCTTCGTTTCAGATAGGTCGAATGTCGACCAACTATTGCATTCAAGTGGGGAGTTTGCGGCTCGTTTTATGATCATCGCGATGGTGCTGTCTCCACTGAAGCTTTTGTTGCCCAAGGCCAGGTGGGTGCAATGGTTGATGAGAAGGCGGCGCTATTTTGGAGTAGCGGCTTTCGGCTATGCTGTCTTGCACACGGTTTTCTACCTTATAGACATGGGCACATTACAATTCGTGTTGGACGAGTTTTGGGCTTTGGGTATTTGGACCGGTTGGGTGGCTTTGATCATTTTTGTACCCCTTGCTCTCACCAGCAACAACGCCTCTCAACGGTGGCTTTTATCGCGGTGGAAGACGCTGCAGCGTTTGGTTTACTTGGCTGCCGTTTTAACGCTTGTTCACTGGATCTTCGTTCACAACAATCTTGGCCCCGCACTGATCCATTTTGTCCCGCTCGCAGTCCTAGAGGCCTATCGGGTCTGGCGGATCTTTACGAATGCTCGACGCCGATCTACCGCCCCGCTCCGTTAACGCAAACAAAAGCACCTCTTTGAAAGGAATATCTCATGAAACTGAAACAGATGCTTCTCCCCTTGTCAGCCGTTTTGTTGCTATCTGCCGCCGCTCCGGTCTTCGCCACTGGCCTAATGACTTGCGACTCCGGCGACCGATCTACCTGGCAGTCAAAAGACAGCCTAAAACAGCAAATGGAAAACAATGGCTGGACAGTTCGTCGTATCAAAGAAGATGGCGGCTGTTATGAGGCCTATGGAACAAGCCCAGAGGGCAAAAGGGTAGAAGCCTACTTCGACCCAGTGTCTTTAGAAAAGTTGCTCGTTGCTCGACGTGGTGAGATCTTGTTCAAGAAAGAAACGCCTGACCCAGAAACAGCAGCTGATTAAGTCGCGCACTACCACCTTAACATCCAATTAAACTGAAAGATTGGATGGGAGCGAACCCCCATCCAATACTGAACTCGTCCCACTGATTTTGTGGATCAGAGGCGCTAAATGTCCACTTGTAGCAACCGCCACTGGATTGCCCCCCACCACCAGGTTGACAGCTATCGAGTGCCTGGCATTGACTTTCGCCAACTGTACCTTGCGGGGCAGGTACCCATTGATTAGTTACGTTAGAAAGCCAGAAACAGGAGTCTGAACCGAGCGCTGCACTAATCTCACTGGCGTAAGTGGTCTGATCTTTCAACGAAGTCCACTGCCAAAAGGCAGCACCTGCAATGTCGGGATAGGCTTTTACATAAGTCGACACTATATCGGCGCATCCTGAATACAGTGCGCTGCCTGTGTCTGAGATCTCACAATTGGCTTGGCTGAACATGTTACCCACGGTCTTGACGGTCGCGATCCCTGGATTTAACTGAGCTTGTGTGACGGTAATAGAGCTTCCATCCTGACAAGTGAATATGCCGAGATCGGCTTTGATAGCAGCTACGATTTGGCTCGGCATCTTTGGCGATGGCCCTTGCCAGTCTTGGCACTGTGCACCTGTGGCATAGTACTGCCGATTCACAAGGGTCGGTTTGATCTGGCTAGAGTTCACCAAATTACAGTACTGCCAAACCAATTCACCAAAGGGATGACCGGGACAGTCGTATGGTGCGATCGACACTGGCGGTGCCGGCGAAAAATTAGCTGAAATGGCTGAGGCAAAGTTGTTGTAGCCACCTTCGCTGGAAGCCTCAAAGTCAAGATCAATTCCGGTGACAGAATAATCGCTCATGAAGGTGGCAAGGGCACTCATTGCAGCATTCTGCTTGGCTTTGGTTTCCTTGTCGAAAAAGGACCAAGTCTCGTCGTTGTCGGCACCACCTATCGAGACGTATATCGTTTTCCCTGCGTCGCTCAGACCTTGCATCATCGCGATTGGCTTATCACCGATGTCAGCAACCCCTTTGCCGTTCCAAACAACTACTGGGTCTGTGCCGGGGCAAACAAAACGATACCCTTTTGGTGTGCAGAAGTTAACGAAAGCGAAGACGAAGTGCGTAAAGTCCGAGGCGGCCATCTTGTCGAAATCGGATTGCGTCAACAGACCAATAGGTGACGGCGCGTCCTCAACGTAAGTGAGGTTCACCTTGTCAGCAGCGAGGAGGGAGCCAATAGCTAAGAACATGACTGCCGATGCGATAATGCTAGCAGTGATAAGACGTTGCATTAGAACTTTCCTTTTGCTCGGATTATCTCACGCTGTACGACATTGAAATTAGAAATCTCTAGTCACACATCAACCGCATTGCTTCAATAAAGCTAAAATCTTGGATGGGAGCGAGCCCCCATCCAATACTGAACTAGTCCCACTGATTTTGTGGATCAGAGGCGCTAAATGTCCACTTGTAACAACCACCATTGGATTGTCCGCCGCCACCCGGTTGACAGCTGTCAAGTGCCTGGCATTGGCTTTCGCTGACTGTACCTTGCGGGGCTGGTACCCATTGATTAGTTACGTTAGAAAGCCAGAAACAGGAGTCAGAACCGAGCGCTGCACTAATCTCACTGGCGTAAGTGGTCTGATCTTTCAACGAAGTCCACTGCCAAAAGGCAGCACCTGCGATATCAGGATAAGCACCAACATAAGTCGACACTATATCTGTACATCCTGAGTACAGTGAGCTGCCTGTGTGTGAGATCTCACAATTGGCTTGGTCCCAAAGTTTTGGCTCACCACCTAAACTGCCATACGTTGCGATTCCAGGGTTCATCTGCGCTTGAGTGACGGTAATTGAGCTTCCGTCTGCGCAAGAAAACGTCCCTAAATCTGCTTTGATAGCATTCAATACCTGTCCAGGCATCTGAGGCGACGGTCCAGACCACCCTTCGCATTGAGCACCGCCAGCATAATACTGTCGGTTGATCAGAGTAGGCGTAATTTTACTAGGCCCAACTAAGTTACAATATTGCCAGACTAAATCCGTTGCTGCTCCACAGTTGTATGGGGCTATCGAAACCGGCGGTATTGGCGATAGGTCAGCGGCTATTGCCGAAGAAAAATCGCGATATCCTTCATTTAGGTGAGGGTATGTTACGTAGTCGTGAGGTTCGAAGTCTAGATCGATACCAGTGACATAATAGTTCTTCATGAAGGTGGAAAGCGCACCCATCGCAGCGGTCCGTTCTGGATCAGTCGCGCTGGCAAAATAGGCCCAGGTCTCATCATTCCAGGCGCCACCAACCGAAAGGTAAATCGTCTTCCCAGCTTCGCTCAGCCCTTTCATCATTGCTTTCGCTGTGCCGTCAGGATCATCGATTGCATTGATGTTCCAGACCACCACTGGGTCGGTTCCGGGGCAAGTAAATTTGCCACCTGTCGCCGGGGTGCAGAAGTTGATGAACGCGAAGACGTAGTGGGTAAAATCAGAAGCTGCCATATCATCAAAGTCGTCTTGTGTTAGTTTACCAATGGGCGACGGGGCATCCTCGACGTAAGTGAGATTTACCTTGTCAGCAGTGGCGAGTGAACCAATGGACAAGGCGAAAGCGGCCAGAACGGCCAGGCCGGTCGTGATTGGACGAAGCATTAGAAATCTCCCGTGGGTTGATATCTTTCTCATTGAAACAGTCTTGGGATCAGTAACTGCAAAAGCGGGCACGGCCCGCTTCGCATTCAGCTAAACTGAAAAATTGGATGGAGGCGAACCCCCATCCAAGGCTTGTTTAGTCCCACTGATTCTGTGGATCTGATGCACTGATTGTCCACTTGTAACAACCGCCGCCAGACTGGCCGCCGCCACCCTTTTGACAGCTATCAAGAGCTTGACATTGACCACTAGTGGTCGCGCTTGTTGGGGAATCTACCCACTCATTGGTTACATTAGAAAGCCAGAAGCAAGCGTACCAAGGATCGCGTGGTGCATCTGCACTGGCCGCCCACTTGTAACAACCACCGCCAGAGGCGCCATTTCCGCCATCACAGCTGTCTTGGTTGAAACACTCGTCTTTGTCTATGTTACCCTGTGGAGCAGCAACCCAGGGGTTGCCAGCATCGGTTGACATCCAGAAGCACGAATCGGCCATCGCCGCAGTTGCGGTGAAACCCATCATCAAGGCAAAAACAGCAGCAATAATACTAGGAGACCTCAGCATAACTAGAGGATTCCCATAGGCTGGAATATTTGGTAACTTTTGTCATGCAGAAACCTTTCGTCAGCCAACCCGAACTTTTTGTGACCACCAGCGATCTTGATCATCCAGCACTTCATGCGCT
>CAJQQJ010000362.1 GCA_905480445.1 uncultured Alphaproteobacteria bacterium
TCTGTGCAATAGGGCGAACGGTAACGGCCATAGATCTATCCTCGGGCTAGGGTCATAAAGTTGGTGTAAAGCTGCTCAGCATTGGACAAGAAATCGTCAATTCTGGCATTAGAGTCCGCTTTGACCTTCTCAATACCATCCTTGCCGAGCAATTTTTCAAAGGCGTCGTAGTAGGCTGGAATCGCCATCCAGTCTTCAACAGTGCCGGGCTCAATCTCCAGATGATATTGCATCGACCAAGCATTTTGGCCTACTCGCATGGCCTGATTATTACAGACATCGGAGGTGGCTAAGATAACTGTGTCGGCAGGTGGTTGGGCAACTCTGACTGAATGACCTTGCAGACAGACTTGCTTGATTGGCATAGAGTTAAAGATCGGGTCTTTTTTACCGGCTTCATTGAGTTCAATTTCCAGCACGCCGACTTCTGGTGACGGCATTGGTCCGCATGTGCCGCCCATTGCGTCGGCCAATAGCTGATGACCCAGACATAGGCCGAGGTAGGGGCGTTCTAGCTCACCGACCCATTTGCGGATAGCGGCCTTCTCAGCGACCAACCATGGGTTATCTTCGATATCCCAAACATCCATGGGGCCACCCATGACCCAAAGCGCATCGTAGCCTTCCAGTTCGGGGATGGCTTCGCCTTCATCCAATTCAACGGCGTCCCATTCCACACCGTCGCGGGCTAGAAATCGTCTGAGGGAGGCGGGGTGTTCACATTCAACATGTTGAAAAACGAGCAGGCGCATTGTTTTAACCTTTCAGAGCTGTTTCTTTATCCACGTTGGCTGGGCGTTCGGTTTTCCATAGCCTTTGCGAGGGAAGTCTTGGGTTTGCCGTCGGCGTCGAAGTTAGCAGGATCGAGCCAGTTTTCAATGATAGCGCGCGCTTCGGGCCATTCGTCATCAAGGATGGAATACCAGGCCGTGTCGCGGTTTTTGCCTTTGAAGATCATATGGTTGTGGAAAATGCCCTCAAACCGGTAACCAAGGCGCAGAGCAGCAGTGCGAGATTTAGCGTTTAAAGCGTTGCAGCGCCACTCCATACGCCGGTACCCGAGATCATCCATGGCATGTTTGATCATCAAATAGAGTGCCTCGGTTGCTCCGGTCGTGCGTTGCAACTCTGGCCCGAACCAGATGTGTCCAATCTCGATTTGCCCCATGGCTGGCACGATATCGAGGAAACTGGCCTGACCGCAAATCTTACCGGTTTCATGAGAGCGAATAGAAAAAAAGATTGTCTCAAAATTACCTGCTTGTTGTCGGATAGTTGCGCGGTAAGTGTCGACATCGGGCCAAGGACCGTAAGCTAGGTAGTCCCAAATCGCGAGAGCTTCTGGTGTGGAATGACCGGCTTCAAAGAGCTCCGCAGTGTGTGTCGCAGGGTTTTGTGGCTCCAGTGTCACATGTTTGCCAACAATGTTTGTCCGCGCAGGAATCAGACCAGAAGGCAGCTTTTCAACTTTTGCACCTGAAAGAGGGCGAGGATAAATTTGTTCCATTTTTTTACCTATTCAAAACTACTGACATCAACATTGCTGCCGGGTCCATCGACGTTGATTACTGTTTCACCTTTGCCAACTCTGACAGCGACAAAACGAATGTCTTCATCACCCAAAATGACTTCTGCCGGGTGGATGACACCGCGTTTAAAAAAGGCGAAATCACCGGGCGCCATTGTAAAGGACTTTTCGCCGTCTTCACCCCAATCAACTCTGATCTGACCGGACAGCATGTACATGACAGAGTCATGGTCGGCATGGTGATGCCACTGGCTGGGTGAGCCTTTGGCAATCACCGTGGTGATACCTGCCCACATACCTTCGTTTTCAAAAGCCGTTACGCGAGGTTGCCCTGGTGTGTTTGGCCCGTCGATGAAATCCTTCGGGCTGACACAAATGATGTCATCATTAAGAAGGCTGGTTCCCATGTTGATCCTGTCCTGTGTTCTTTGAACAACTTTGCTAGGGGGGATTTGGTCTGAAAAGAATGGCCAATTTTTACGGACCTGCCAGGCCAATTTTCACAAGGGGCTTTGACAAATGGCGATATGTGATTACGAAGTAAGGGGTTCTAACAAGGATAAAAAAAGCGTGATACAACTTCGATCAAGTGACGAGACAAGCCTGGAAGCTATCCTGGCACTCAACAATGACTTTGCCAAAGAAACCTCTTTGCTTGAGAAAGATAAACTCGCTTCGATGATGGACCGCGCCTTCTATGCTAAGGCCATTGAACCGGCGGCGGCCTTCCTCATCTGCTATGATCAAGACAGTGATCATGATTCGTTGCGCTTTGCCTGGTTCAAGGAACGCTTGGCGAAGTTCGCTTATATTGACCGCATTGTTGTCAGTGGCGTCCATCAAAAAAAGGGTTATGCCAAGGCGCTCTATGAAGACTTCTTTGATGAAGCTCGCGCTGCGGGGCATGACTATGCGACTTGTGAAGTCAACTTTACACCGCCCAACCCCGGTTCCGATGCTTTTCACGCAGCTTTAGGCTTTGTTGAGCTCGGTAAGTCATATCCCAACGAAGAAGGTAAAGTGG
>CAJQQJ010000363.1 GCA_905480445.1 uncultured Alphaproteobacteria bacterium
GAACAAAACCCAAGAGAGGACAAGGAAATGACAATTCAATCACACAGCTCTGGCCTTTCAGAGGCCATCCTTAAACAGGCTCTGAACAGCCTTGTCACCAGCTTCAACAAAACTGACTTTGTGACGGCTTTGTCGTCACTGGGTGTCACAATCACGACGGACAAGGCGCGACAGGAATTGCAGAAACTAAAGCGACAGTCACAGATCACCTTTGATCCGATCACAAAGACATGGACGGTTGTCGCAGCCTCACCGGGTTTGTCACAACCGGTCCACACCCTACCAATGATCGGGGTCAACCAGCCTTCTTCCTTTTCCTCACCGCGTCCTGGTCAATCCTTGGCTAAAGGTGGGTTTCTATCCAGTTTTCGAAGCCTAGCCCATGGATCTATCACTCATCTCGCTTGCCTGGCGGCGATCCTGGCATTAGTCGCGATCAATGCTTCCTTTGCCTGGAACCTGGGAGAGACAGATGGCTTTCGCTATCCCTTCGTCATTGGCCTAATGGCGTGCGACTTGATAAGGCCTTTGTTGATCGCTGGAGGCCTATGGGATTTCGCGCACAAACATATCATGCGAGGGCTCTTCGCCTTTGTGGTTGCTCTTTCCCTGGCACCGTTGTCGATACTTTCCAGCACTTCAGTGATTTCAGCTGCACTGTTCCTGGGTTCCGAGCAAAACCAAAAGGCGGAAGTGAGTGACAGTGTGCGCACAAACCTTCAGTTTGAGTATCAACGATTGCAAGGGCTGGTAGAGCGCCAATGGCAAGACTGGGAGAATGAATGTAAACGTGGTGGTTGTGGTTCCAGAGCGGCGAGACTGGCAGAAGCAGCCAAAGCAACCGAGATTGAGGCCAAACAGCGCCTTGGTGAGATCGTTAACCTGGTTGAAGATAGCAATCGAAGTTCTGAATTCATTGCGCGCGCCGTGAAGTCATTCGAAGCCTTGGGACTCTTCGGTACGAACAGGCTTATGTTTATACCAATACTCCTGGCTTTGACGCTAGAAATAGCAGCACTCTTTGGGCCAGGGTTGTTGCTTGCCAGCAGGCGTCATGCCTAAATCAAAAGAAAGCCCTGATAACCTCAAGCTATCAGGGCATGACTTTCGGCAACCAGATGAAGCCTAGGTGAGCATTTCCAACTCAGCTACTATTTGACGAGCTGTTTCTTCAAATGCGAACCAGGCAAACCAGTTCTTAAGATCACCATCAATCGCTAACGGTTGTCCAAACTCTTGTTCATACTCTTCACGCAGTTCTTCTATTTCAGCGTAATAATGGTCAAAGAAAGCATGAGTGTCATGATAGTAGGTAAGCTCCGAGACCATTCCCGAGACGCATCCGTGCATCAGGAGGTCACGAAAGAACAGTTCAATTTCGCTGTGGGATGTGTCCAGAGCCACTCTGGCTACTGACGCTCTGAGAGATCTGCTATCAGCTACAGTAAGCTCTGATAGAAAGGCTCTGGCTTTATTGTCCTGGCGGCCGTTTGATTCATTGCTCATGGTTTATTGGGTTTAGAAAATAGAGAGCAGCTGTAACGCCAGCCAGTCAAGGTAAGAAAGTCAAAGGAGGACACCCGACGCAAGGAGGGGCAAATCCTTGACTTTGGAGCCGATTGGCTAAGTTTAAAAGCTGATCTTTTTCTGAGCCCAAAAGCAGGCGCAACAAACAACCGGCTGACAAGACTTGTGCAAAGATCGACAAGGTAAGCGGCTCACGTAAACTCAAGTGCGATTAATCCTGGTTTACAATGGCTGAGACGTTTGATGGCGATTACGAAGATAGAACAGAGCTTGATGAACAAGCGGCTGAAATCAGAAGGCTGAACAATAAGTTCAGAAGGACTCTTGTAGGTGGACAGGTTCTGATTACGCCGGGCGTCGAGGAATTGAGCCATGAGGTTAAGATGCAAACCATCCTGGCTATCAGGAGCTTTGAAGAATTCAACGAAGATAACGATCCTTACGGCACTCATGAGTTTGGTGAAGTTGTCGTTAGCGGCACTCGGGTCTGGTTTAAGATTGACGCCTATGATCAAAATCTTGAATACGGATCGCCTGATCCCGCCGATCCTGATGTTACGACAAGAGTGATGACAGTTTTACTGCCAAACGAATACTAACCCCCAACTCTAATGAGTACCCGAGCAACCCTGACCGTTTCCGATGACCAAGATTCCTTTGACATCTATCGCCACCATGATGGTTACCCTCAGGGGGTGCATGGCGTTGTCCGGGGGATAAGCGATGCCCGAAAGCTGGCCTGGTCGTTACCCAGGTTTCAAGCAGACGATTTTGCAGCAGCAGTGATTGCCACAATGAAACAGGGTCCTGGATCAATCTACCTGACCTCAAAAGCCGAAGATCATGCCGACCGTATCTTACATTATGATATCACCTCGGCAGAGCGAGTACTGAGGGTTAAGGTCTTTCAATACACATCGCTAATCGACGACATTGTTCCCATCTTTGACGATACAATTGAGAAAGCAATTGAACGGTTTGTTGATGACGCTGAAGTTTAAGTAAATGGCGAATTCTTTCTACGTACAAAACCTCACTCAAACCCTTGTGCAAGCTAAATACTGCTTCGAAATATTAAGATTAGATGAAGTTCAACCAGGCTATTTTCTTGCCTGGTTGGGCTTTCTTGTTAGGGTCGGATTAACACAAAACAAATAGAAAAACTGCCAGCCTCCCCAAGGGCTGAGACTTTGTATTTTTTTATTTCATTCCCATGACCCGAAAAGATCGCCGCTTCTCCTATTGGCTTCTTGCCTGTTTGATCCTTGCTCCCTCGACCCTCACTGCCCAGGAATTTGATCCAGTCTTTATTGGCGAAACCTTGAGCGGCGAGATTCATGACGGAGGTGTTTCCAAAGCTCAATTCTCAAGCCTTCAACAAATCGAAGTCGAGGGTTTTCTAGCCAATGAAGCCACTGAGCAATACTTCACTCAGAACTTTGAGGCTGAGGGCACATTCGGAGAACTAAAGAACGGGATTGTTGTTACTGACTGGAAAAGCCTTGCCAAAGCCATGGGCACAACCGGTGCAGTGCTGGCCGGTGCCTATAGTCTCTGGCGTCGCCGTCGTCGATCAGAATTAGCCACAATCCGG
>CAJQQJ010000364.1 GCA_905480445.1 uncultured Alphaproteobacteria bacterium
ATGAACTTGACCTTTAAGTCTTATCTAACCAGTCAAATAGATTTCACGGTGGAGAATGATTTTGTCACTGAGATCAAGGGCGACGGGTTAGACGCCGAACTTTTCCGAGACTATATGGCTGCCTGGGAGGACCCCAAAGCCTATGGATTTTCCCATGTTGGTTGGGGAATGAACCCTGATGCGCGCTGGGTCTCAGGCGCTCTCTATGACAAGCGTGACATGCAAGCAGTGGAGTTCCGCGCATGGGCTGGGAATTTCCTTTGGTCGACGGGCGCTAATCAATATGCGGACCGTTTTACAGAAGGTCATTTCGATCTGCCCATGCGGCGTTGCACGATTGCGCTGGACGGTGTGGTCGTTGTCAAAGAGGGCGTTTTGCAAGGGGAGCTAGCCCGCTAGGGCTGAGGATTTGATCATGAGTACAATTGCCGACTATTACGACCTTTCCCGTATCCGCCCCGAGGTCATTGAAGTTCTTATTTGCATCAACGAGATGGGTCAGGGTTTCGCTGACCGCGCCGTCGGCATTGATGTCGATGCCTCCTTTCCCGTTGAGAACTACGGGGATCTGGCGGCTGAGGGGTTCCTGACGCTAACGGTCCCAAAAGAATTCGGCGGACGTGGATTTAGCCTAGGTGAATATGCCATGGTTGGCGCAGAGATTGGTAAGTATTGCGGTGCAACTGCGTTGACTTTCAACATGCATAATTCCACGATGATGTGGTCGCGATTTATGTATGAAATGCCCAACCTAACAGACGAGGATAAAGCCGCCTTTGCTCCGTTGCGTGAACGTCAATTCCGCCGAGCTGTAGAGGAACAAGGCATCTATTCTCAGCCCATTTCAGAGGCGGGAGCTAATTGGACATCGAAACCTATTCAAACAAACTGCCGTAAAGTCGATGGTGGCTGGGTTATCAATGGATTCAAGAAGTTCGCTTCGTTGGCGGGGTACTGTGATTATTATTCAATTGTTTGTACTGAACATTTCGAAGGTGTAGAGCCGCGCCACGAAGACACGATGATTTTTGTGGTCCACAAGGACTTTCCCGGACTTTCGATCCAAGGAAGCTGGGACCCTCTTGGTATGCGAGGCACAAATAGCCGAGATCTGGTGTTGAAGGACGTTTTTGTGTCGGAAGACGATCTCCTGATGCCAAAGGGCCTGTTCATTAAAACACTCCCTTACTGGCCGCACATGATGGCTACGCTTTCTCCCGCTTATATGGGGGTTGCTCAGGGAGCTTACGATTTCACCGTTGCATATCTGAGGGGCGAGGTGGCCGGGCAACCTGCGGCTGACCGCCGGATATTTGCAACGAAGAGAATGGCTGTGGCGCAAATGTACGCCAAACTCTCTTCAATGAGGGCGCTGTGGTGGCAAGTGTTCATGGAGGCCCAGGGCATGCCGTCGCGTGCGCAAGTGTTACGTATGTACTCTGCACAATACAACGTGATGGAAGGGGTACAAGAGATAGCAGCCCTCGCGATCCGCACTTGTGGTGGCCAATCGATGCTGAAATCCTTGCCCTTAGAGCGGGTGTATCGTGACAGTCGTTGCGGAGCCTTGATGTTGCCTTACACAACAGAAATTATGGAAGACTATCTGTCTATTCTGACACTCTACGATGTCGATGAGATGGAAGACTTACCCGGCGATCAAGATGGTGCCCGAACCTCGCTTTGGCGTGGTAACGGCATGGCCTTTGAGGAAGCATAAAGCGTGGCGATTGAGAAAATCGTTTGCACTAAGGCCATATCGGTAAGCCCTGAGAAAATTTGGGGCGTAGTAGGAGATTTCAGCGAACCATGGCATCCGGCGATTGATCGGATGTGGTCGGAGCAGGATAGTCGAGGAAGCCAGATAAGGGCTTTTACTGTTGAGGGGGAGGCAACTGTATACCGGGAACAGTTGAGCTACTTCAGCGACAGCGAAAGGACTTACAGCTATTCCCATCTCGAGGGGATCTCAGGCATTGACGCTTATTCCGCTAGCCTCAGCGTAACGGAAGGGATGGAAGGTGGCAGTCTTGTAACTATGACTGCCTCCATAACCGCAGATCAAACACGCGCGGTGGAAGCAGCGGTTGGCACAAAAATGATCTTCGACATGGGGTTAGCGGCTTTGGCACAACTCCCCAAACAGTCGACATCGCTCAGCACAGGTCCGGTTGGGTTCTGCGACAGTGAGACGAAACAAATGATACTGAGCGGAAACCCTAGGTTGGCTTTGGAAATGACGCCAAAGAAGCCTGGCCCTCTGTGTTTATTTCTCCATGGTATTGGCGGCAGATGCTCTAACTGGTCTCCGCAAATGGTCGTGGCTGGGTCTGTGATGCAGGCCGCTGCCCTAGACTTACGGGGCTATGGTGAGAGCTCACTGGGATCGGACCAATCGACTGTTGAGGATTATTGTTCCGACATATTACGGGTCCGAGAAGCGCTTGGTGTGGACAAACTTGTGTTGTGTGGTTTGTCGTATGGTGCTTGGATCGCAACCTCTTTCGCAATGCGTTATCCTAATCTGTTGTCGGGATTGGTCTTATCTGGCGGTTGCACCGGTATGTCAGAAGCCAGCCTTAAAGAAAGAGAAGCTTTCCAGGCAAGTCGTGAAGTTCCGATCAACAAAGGTCTGACGCCAGCCAAATTCGCACCAGATGTCGTTGAAGTTCTTGCCGGGCCAAAAGCAAGTGCTGACACTCGAGAGCTTCTTCTGAAGTCAATGGCGGCGATACCAACAGAGACGTACAGAGACGCACTCACTTGTTTCGCCCGTCCAACCGAGCAGTTTGAATTTTCAAAACTGACCATGCCAGTCTTGTTGATGACAGGGGAGTTTGATCGCTTGGCTCCACCCCAGGAGATCAAAGACATCGCTAGCCGGATCTTTGAACAGGTTAGCCAGCCTGACGTTCGCTTTGAGATCATTGATGTGGCAGGGCATGTCTGCAACGTTGAGAACCCAGATCTCTACAATCGTCACCTCCGAAATTTCCTTAATCGGATACCGCGATGACAGCGATACCCCGTCGCCAACTTAATCGTCAGGCTAAGGAAAAACGCATTCTTGACGCCGCTCTGATCGTGTTCTCAGACTTGGGGTACACCGGGGCGACAATGGATGCGATTGCGTTTGAGGCAGGTCTGTCTAAGCCGACAGTCTATCAATATTTTGAGAGCAAGGAACGTCTCTTCACGGCCATGATGATGGCGAAACGAGACGACATGCTGGTGGCTTTTGAACGTCCATCTGCTGATGCTATGGTGGAGCAACTGTTGGCCTTTTCTTGGCGCTATGCAAGCACCATTCTCAGACCTGATTTGTTGTCTTTAGCTAGGCTTATTATCGGCGAGACTCACCGCTTTCCAGAGATAGGCCGCGCTTACCAAGCCGCGGGGCCAGATCGGGTTCTTGAAGGCATAATGGCCTATTTAGCCGAGCAACGCCTCAATGGACGATTGGAGTTTGAAGATGTTGAGCTCGCCTCGCAGGACCTTTGGGGGCTGGTTCTTTCTGCACCAAGGACAAAGGCACTGCACCGCCCAGATGCGCTTCCAGATAAGGCCGAGGTTGGTCGCTACATCCACAACGGTTTGCGTGTGTTCATCAAGGCCTATTCGACACAAATTGAGACAGATCTAAAGCGGTTACATGTATTGTGTGAAGAAGACGATTTGAATGGACAGCTCGATTGACCGCGATTAGCTTTCAGTGATGAGAAAAGACACGACAATAGGCAAAACCCATGAATAGCCAAACAACCAACATTTGGTTTATCGAAATGATGGGGGAGCCCGGCAGTTACGATGCCAGCGTCTACGATGATTTCGAGGACAAGGATCGAGAAGGAGTCTGGTTCCAAAAACGCTGTCAACGCCGGAGTAAAAACACACCATTGGCCGGAGTAAAAATGTACCAGTTTGATGGTGTTGGACAGTCGTCATTATCCGCGTTCAGTGGAGCAGCCGTAGGGTGCGGAGCTGGGCGCGG